>NZ_WQGG01000004.1:0-242708 GCF_013034565.1 Ruegeria sp. HKCCA5491 | reverse complement strand
CAGATCCTCTCTTAGCTCAGGCGGCCATCTGTCCCAAAATCCCTGATAACGGACAGTTTGGGATTTCACCATCTAAGTTTCGCAAATTGAGCGGTACGTAGGTAGCAAGGCCTCAATGGAGCGGACATTGGCGCAATGCGCCGCGAAGGTTCAGTTTCCGCCCAAAACGACAAATGCTAAGCCCATCACCTAAGTCGCCTTTGGGCTCGGTGCAGACATCTGACAAAAACTGTCGAATGTCCAAGGCGAGATGGTAAGCGGACATTCATTGACGTGAACTCTCTCCAACACCGTGCCGTTCAAAGACTAGTGTCAGACTTTTCTCCTACGCCCGATCTGACGATTTCCATCTCATCTGAGTCATAAGGCTTTAGCAGTTCAAAGGCCTGCGCTGCGCTGCCATCCAACCAGACCTCATAGTCACTAGGACGGAGTATGACTGGCATTCTCTGCGGATGTATCGGACGCACAATGTCATTCGCCGAGGTGGTTATCACTGTGTACGCAGGAACCTCTTCTGGGCCCTCTTTGCCTTCGTATCGCGATACTTGCCACATCCCGGCAAACGCAAATGGTGGGCGAGCCCCGGAGCCCTTGAGCGCGAACCAGTGGTATGTGGCTGGATTGCGCCCTTGCGCCTCGCAGAACGAACTTGCAGGTACGAGACAACGGTGCTCTTCGAAGCTGTTCTTCCACAGCCCGCTCTTCAGGACCTTGTCGTCCCGCGCATTGTTCCAGGCATGAGGTTGCAGGATGGCGCCAGTCTTTTTTGATTTCTTGGTCGTTCGAAACCCCCAGGACAGAGACACGAGTTCACGCGCCCCGTCTTCGTCTTTCATGACGATGGGCGCCATGTGCTTTGGGTAGATTGCTGGAAGCGGTTCCGCATTTCCGAGCCTGTCTTTTTCTACAGCGACGTCGAATAGCTGCCGCATAGCATCTGCCGGGGTCGTATTCGAATAGAGGTTACACATCAGTCTGCCTCACTTACCCCAGCCTCTCGGAAAAATAGGTGGCGAACAACAGTTCAGCCCACGATGCCGGAAGCCACGGCTACGCTAATCTTGAATGCATTTGTACAGCATCCCCAGGAAATTTGAGAGAGAGACAAAAATGCTGGCACCTGTACGACCTTGCCTGGTGCATCTATCGAATGCGCAAATGATCGCAATTTGGCATCCATTATGCTATATAAAATAGATACTTATCACTTGGCGCCTTCACTTTCTGAGAACAGAGGAGTCCACTGTGCCAACACCTCTCTTTAAGCCTGGTCATCCCGGTAATCCGGGTGGGCGACCCAAGCTGGACCCCGAGACAAGAAAGTTGATCCAGTCGAACGGCGAGATCGCTGTGAAACGCATGAACGATCTTTTGTCGATGGACGAACTCTTCAATCGCCGAGATGAGAACGGTGAATTTGTAGCAGGAAAACTTTCGGGAAAAGAACAAATTGCCTTGCTGGCCTTAGCTCAGGACCGAGCATTTGGACGCGCTGATGGCGTTAGCATCACCCATACCCACAGCGGAACTGTAGGCATGAGTGTCAATCCAACACAGCGGCTCAAAGAGATCAGCGACCGCCTTCCAGAGAGATTGGCTCAACAGAAGGTGATTGAGGCAAAACTGAATGACGCCGAGTAGTCTCCAACCATCACGTAGCTATTGCCAGGTTTAGAGGTTTGGGTTTGTGCCTACAGGCCATGCGCCCGCGCACGTAAGCTCCCCCGATTTGACGACCTTGCATAACATCTGATAGCTACTGCCCCCCTTTCCAAAAAATTAGGAGGACCTGCAGATGTGGGTAGCATTCTCGACGCCCGAGGGTTCAGGCTTTTTCTCAGCTGTAGCAAAGGATGAGGACGGCAAGACCAGCGGGCCGCACATGGGGTCTCGCGTCTGTCTGCGGTTCCGCCGCGCTCAAGACGCCGAACTTCTGCGCGATTATGGTATGGACGGCGAGGTGATCGAAACACCGGACGGCGACTATCGTTTCCGGGCGTTCATCCCACGCAACCACCTCGTGACCGTGCTGATGAACTTAGGCAATCACATGTCCTACCCCAATTTCAAGAACAGCATTCCCGAGGATGACATACTACTAGCAAACGCCTGCCACGAGGCATGGGCAGTGTTCGGCGACTTACAGGAGGGCGGGCCATACGGTGCAGGACAGTGATTGCACCGCCCTCACAATCGCTATATGAGACGCCTCGTGGCTTTATTGTCGCCAAAAGCCACAAAACAGTGACGAGTGACGCCGAAACGTCCAGAAAAATTACTGTTTTCAGAACCTTAAATGGCGATACCCGCAACCGGGCGTTCAGTGGGCGCCAAACCGACGAGGAGAGCCAACCATGGCCCTGGATTCAAAATCCGTCTCTCTCACTTTTCCCGATGGCAATGCACGTTCCTATGACGCAGGCGTAACGCCCGCGCAGGTGGCTGCCGATATCTCGACCTCGCTGGCCAAAAAAGCGATCTCGGCCACGGTCGACGGCAAGCATTGGGATCTGCAATGGGCCATCGAAGCAGATGCCCAAATCGCCATCCATACCATGAAGGATGAAGATCAGGCCAATGAACTGATCCGCCACGATCTGGCGCATGTCATGGCCCGCGCCGTGCAGGAAATCTGGCCCGCCACCAAAGTCACCATCGGCCCCGTGATCGACAATGGCTGGTACTATGACTTTGACCGCGAGGAACCCTTCACGCCCGAAGATCTCGGCCTCATCGAGAAAAAGATGAAAGAGATCATCAACAAGCGCGACCCCGTCACCACCGAGGTCTGGGACCGCGACCGCGCGATCGAATTCTACAAAGCCAATAACGAGCCCTATAAGGTCGAGCTGATCGAAGCCATTCCGGGCGATGAACCGCTGCGGATGTACTGGCACGGCCACTGGCAAGACCTGTGCCGCGGTCCGCACCTGCAGCACACCGGCCAACTGCCCGGCGATGCGTTCAAGCTGATGTCCATCGCGGGCGCCTATTGGCGTGGTGACAGCGACCGCGCGATGTTGCAGCGGATCTATGGCGTGGCTTTCACCGGCAAGGAAAAGCTGAAAGCCCACCTGCATATGCTGGAAGAGGCTGCCAAGCGCGACCACCGCAAGCTGGGCCGCGAGATGAACCTGTTCCACATGCAGGAGGAGGCCCCCGGTCAGATCTTCTGGCATCCGAACGGTTGGAAAATCTACACCACCCTTCAGGACTACATGCGCCGAATGCAGGAGCGTGACGGCTATGTCGAGGTCAACACCCCGCAAGTTGTCGACCGCAAATTGTGGGAGGCCTCGGGTCACTGGGACAAATATCAGGAAAACATGTTCATCGTCGAAGTGGACGAAGAGCATGCCCGCGAAAAGGCAATCAACGCGCTGAAGCCGATGAACTGCCCCTGCCACGTGCAGGTGTTCAATCAGGGCCTGAAGTCCTATCGCGACCTGCCTCTGCGTATGGCCGAGTTCGGATCTTGCGCGCGTTACGAACCCTCGGGGGCGCTGCACGGTATCATGCGGGTGCGGGGGTTCACGCAGGACGATGGCCATATCTTCTGCGCCGAGGATCAGATTGAATCCGAAACCGCCAAGTTCATCGCGTTCCTGTCCAAGGTCTATGCCGATCTAGGCTTCCACGACTGGACGATCAAACTGTCCACCCGCCCCGAAAAGCGGATCGGGTCCGATGAAAGCTGGGATCTGGTTGAAAAGGCCCTTGGGGATGCCTGTAAGGCCGCCGGGTACGACTATGAGGTTCTCGAAGGCGAAGGGGCGTTCTACGGACCTAAGCTGGAATTCACTCTGACCGATGCAATTGGCCGGACATGGCAGTGCGGAACTCTGCAGGTTGACCCCAATCTGCCCGAGCGTCTGGACGCCAGCTTTATTGGCGCAGATGGCGCGAAACACCGCCCCTTCATGCTACACCGGGCGACGCTGGGTTCGTTCGAGCGTTTCATCGGCATCCTGATCGAGGAACACGCTGGCAAACTGCCTTTCTGGCTGGCCCCGCGTCAGGTTGTCGTCGCCTCGATCACCTCCGAGGCCGATGACTATGTCTCCGAAGTGGTGGAAACGCTCAAAGCGGCAGGCGTGCGGGCCGAAGCGGACATTCGCAATGAAAAGATCAACTACAAAGTCCGCGAGCATTCTGTCGGTAAAGTGCCGGTGATTTTGGCCGTCGGTCAACGCGAAGTCGAAGACCGTACCGTCAGCGTGCGCCGTCTGGGTGAAAAACAAACTCAGGTTCAATCCCTCGAGACTGTAACAATTGAGCTGTCAAAGGCGGCAACTCCGCCCGATCGGCTGTAACATTCAGCATCAATTTGACTGCGATCCGGCCCCAAGACGGGGCCGGATTGAAATATTTTCCATTTTCGAATTCAAAAACAATGTGTTACCCTTCAAGAGGGCATGACCTTGCCTGACGGGGTTGTGAGACACGGGCTCGTGAATTTAACTGAGTCCTCAAAGCCACTACCTTTGTCATTGTCAAACACAGACATACGCAGTCATCAAAAGGATTTCCGAGATGTCGAACACCGCTAAATCCCTCGTTATCGCAAGTGCCGTTGCAGCAGCAGTATCTGGCATGGCCACCACCGCGACCGCGCAAGCCAAGGAAAAGTGCTATGGCGTATCGCTCGCAGGTGAAAACGATTGCGCCGCGGGCCCCGGCACCACCTGCGCCGGTACATCGACCGTAGATTATCAGGGCAACGCCTGGACCCTTGTCGATGCGGGCACCTGCGCCGATATCGAACTGCCGAAATCGGCAGACGGTTCGGACCGCAAAGGCTCGCTGGAGCCGCTGGAACGCGACCTGCCGGCATAAGCCTAAGCCTTGAGGAATTTGGGGGCGGGCCATAACGCCCGCCTCTTTTTCGTGACCGGGGAATATTCTCATGCTGGACAATGCAATCCGATCGAACAGACTGCCTTCGGCACCGGGCGTCGGCTACAAGCCCCAGCACTTTGCCGAGATCCTCGAGCACGCGAACCCGGTTGCCTGGCTTGAGATTCATGCCGAGAACTATATGGGGGACGGCGGCAGGCCGCTTGCGCAGCTTCGTCACCTTTCAGAACAATTCCCCATTTCAGTTCACGGCGTTGGCCTATCCATCGGAGGAGAGGCTCCGCTGGATTCCGATCATCTGTCCCGCCTGAAGCACCTTGTCGGCTGGCTCAACCCCGCAAGTTTCTCGGAACATCTGGCTTGGTCGACCCATGACAGCCATTTCCTGAACGACTTGCTGCCCTTGCCCTATACCGACGCAACCCTTGCCCGGATTTGCGAGCATATTGATCAGGTGCAAGACGTTGTTGGCCGTCAGATGCTGCTTGAAAACCCTTCCAGCTACCTCGCCTTCGAGGAAAGCACCTGGTCCGAGCCCGAGTTTTTGGCCGAGATCACCCGGCGCACCGGATGCGGTTTGTTGCTGGACGTGAACAACGTATTTGTCTCGGCCACCAATCTGGATTTCTCTCCACAGGGCTACATAGATGCCTATCCGCTGGACAAGGTCGGAGAGATTCATTTGGGCGGCCATGACGAAGACGAAGATGACCACGGCCACCCTTTGCTGATCGACAGCCACGGGCGCGAAGTCGTTGACCCTGTTTGGGCGCTGTTGGACTTTGTGCTTGAGAAATCAGGCCCAAAGCCGGTTTTGATTGAATGGGACACAGACGTACCGGACTGGCCTGTCTTGAGGGCCGAGGCTGAACGGGCGCAGACGGCGTTGGACCGCATTCCGGCATGAGTGTATCTCAGACCGCATTCCATACTGCATTGCTGGATCCCTCCCAAGCGGTTCCCGACGGGTTGGTGGATTCATCCGATCAACCTGCTGGTCGTCGTTTCAGCGTTTATCGCAATAACGTGGCCGTTTCGTTGACCGAAGCGATGCATCAGGCCTTCCCGGTGATCACCAAGCTGCTCGGTACACAGAACATGGATGGGCTGTCCGGGATATTTCTGCGCAAGCACCCTCCGACGACCCCGCTGATGATGTTCTATGGCGAGGAGTTTCCCCAGTTTCTGACCGGGATGGAGCAGTTGGCGCATCTTGGATACCTCGCGGATGTTGCCCGTTTGGAATTGGCGCTGCGCCGCTCTTACCACGCCGCTGACAGAACGGCAGTCGACGCCGAGGCTCTGACCGTTTCTCCCGAAGAAGTCATGCAGGCGAAACTGGAATTCGCTCCGTCGATGCAAATTATCCGGTCCGAATGGCCGATATTCTCGATCTGGCGCTTTAATACGCAAGACGATGCACCAAAGCCTCAGGCCATCGGCGAAGATGTATTGGTCACCCGACCCGAATACGATCCCGCTCCGCACTTGCTGCCCGCAGGCGGCGCGGATTGGATCGCAGATATGATGACCGGTTTGACCATTGGTCAGGCGTTTGAAAACACATCTGCGATGACCCCCGAGTTTGATCTCGGGAACACACTGGCGCTACTGCTGCAAGGTGGCGCCATTACTTCTGTGACTATCGAAAGGCTGGCACAATGACTGCCCTGATCTCTCTTCACAACAACGTTCTGGGACGGCTGGACAGCTCAGCCAACTGGCTGACCCCGACGCTTGCACGGTTGGTTTTTGTTGCTGTTTTGTTTGTTTACTATTGGAACTCTGCGACGCTGAAAATAGATGGATCTATTTTCTCGGCCTCTGCCGGTGCGTTCGGTCAGATATTCCCCAAGGCGGCTGAGGCTGTTCTGTACGACGTCACCCAGATGACCTTCTTTCAACGCATAGTGATCTTTCTGGGTACGGTTGCCGAGTTTGTTCTGCCGGTCTTGTTGCTGGTTGGACTGCTGACTCGGGTCGCGGCGCTGGCCATGATCGGGTTTGTGTGGGTGCAAACGATTGTCGATGTAACCGGCCACGGTGTGAAACTGGGCGGCCTTTTCGACAATGCTATCACACTGATGGATCAGCGCGTCATGTGGACGTTCCTGTTCCTGGTGATCGTCATCAACGGCGCAGGTCCGATCTCGCTTGATCGTCTGCTGCGCCTGAAGTGACCTAGAAATGCGCCTTGGGCTCGTCCGGTTTACCCGCGGCCAGCCCAAGGAGGCCCGCCACCGCAGCAAATGCCACAGGGAACATTGTAAACGCATTGAACCCAAACGCGTAATACATCCCAGCCGCGGAAATCAGCAGTAAGACCCCACCGAACAATGCCCGCGCATGAGCCATGGCCCCACCCGCGATTGCCAGCAGGGGCGCAATGATGGACATGGTTTGAATAAGCTGGGCGTTGTCCACTTGCTCGGCCAACCCTTCGACTTCGCCGAACCGGTCAATCAGCTCTACATAGCCGTAGCCAAAAAAGCCGACAATCATACCGATCAGTCCGGCAATCACACCCAAAATCATCGCTGCGTTACGCATTTCTTGTCCTCATTCTTGCGTCAAAGCAGATAGGTACGCTTTCAGGAAACGCCAAGTGCTGTCTTGGTTTCGGGGGTCCAACCCAAAAAAAGCGCGCCATCCCGTTCAATCAGCGGTCGTTTCATCAGGGTCGGATGATCCTGTATCAGCTCCAACGGAGGTCGCGCGCGCTGCTCTTCATCCAGACCACGCCATGTGGTTGACCGTGTATTAAGCAAACCACCGCCGAAAATATCGAACGCCTCAGACAGTACAGATTCAGGCACGCCTTGGCTGCGAACATCAACAAATTCGGCAGAAGGAAGTGATTTCAAAGCCTTACGGCAAGTATCACATGTCTTTAGGCCAAAAAGGCGCATTTTTAGGCAACTCCTGATTTTGAGCCAATTTTTAGCATTTTCGCCTGCTTCTTTCGGTAATTCTTGATTTTTTACTTCACCGTGCAATGTTGAAAAAGACGAAATGCGCAATCCGGGCCGTGGCGTGTGGGCGAGGCGGTGATGTGTTGCGGTGGCGTCAATCACTACCCCCACCAATTTGTGGGACAACGTGTAAGTAGAAGGAGACACGGGAAATGCCAACTGGCACCGTGAAATGGTTTAATACCACTAAAGGCTATGGGTTTATTGCCCCTGATGAGGGCGGCAAGGACGTATTTGTTCATATCTCGGCCGTAGAACGGTCCGGTCTGACCGGGCTCGCTGACAATCAGAAAATCTCGTACGAGCTGCAAGACGGACGTGATGGCCGCCAAATGGCCGCTGATTTGAAGCCGCTTTAATTTCCCCGTTACTGCGGGAACTAAAAACAGGCCAACGGCTAATTTTCAGCCGTTGTCCGCCGCTAAAGGTGTGCGACCTTACCCTCGGGCCGGTTTATCTTCGGCACGGGTATGCCAGTCTTGTCCCATTGCCACAATGCATGACGTGCCCGTCGAATACGTGACGAACATGGTCCAGTCACCTGATTTACTGGTCCAGACCTCCATCAACTGTTCGGGTCCACGCAGGCCGGTTGCGTGCCGCTTGGCCCCGAACTGACGAAGAAGCTTGTCATGCATTTTCGGGGTCGGTTCGCAGATCACTTCGGCTATTGGCGACTTGGCAGAAACCGGAGTCGCCAACAACAAACCAACGCATACGTATCTAAGAGGTGTCACAAATGTCATGCACCGATCGTAACAGTTTCATGACAAAATGTATAGACAACCGATATGCCTTATCCGGGCATCATCCTTTCTGGATGACACCCTGAAACTCGCGCCATTCCCGCGCGGTCATCCCTGAATTCTCCTGTGTCACAGCCTCGCCCGACAGCATTCTGCGCAGGCAATCGACCATCTGCGCAGACAGGTTCACCGCGCCCAGCCGATAGTCTTCGAACGCACGATAGGCAAACGGCACCCAGTCGGCGACGATCTTGCACATGGTGTCGGCATAAACACGGATTTCATACTGAGCATGCGGGTCAGCGCGCAAACGCAGGAAGTGGAACAGATTGTGCAGGTCCACCTTCCAATACCATTGCGTATAAATATTTGCAGGCAAGTTCATCCGCGCCAATTCGCGCGCCAATCCTTGCTGGCCATCCTGACTGATCATCGCCTCATAGTTGTCGTAACAGCGGGCACTGTCTGCCTTGAGCATTTCCAGAACGCGCGCGGCCTCTTCCCCCTGCAGGGCGTCACCTCGGCCCTGGTTGTTGATCTCGGACTGCGCCGCGACGTGGTCGGGCGCGGGGATGTAGAACTCACGATCAAGGATCGAGTAACGGGCCGAGTATTCGTTCACATTTGCCGTCCGGTGCCGAATCCACTGACGCGCGACAAAGACGGGCAGTTTGACGTGCAGCTTGATCTCGCACATCTCGAACGGGGTCGAGTGCCAATGCCGCATCAAATAGCGTATCAGGCCTTCGTCGTTCTGAACGGATTTGGTGCCCTTGCCATAGGAAACGCGGGCGGCCTGACAAATGGCGGCGTCATCGCCCATATAGTCGATCACGCGCACAAAACCGTGGTCCAGGACCTGATGCGCGGTGTAAAGGTGATCCTCCATTCCCGCTGCCACAACGCGGCGTGTTGGATGCGATTGCGCCCGTTGCGCTTCGATCTCGGCCAGTTGGTCGGTGGACAGCGGCATGAATATTCCTTTCCAGCAATGAGTCGCCCACCACTATATCTCGACAACTCCACGACCGGAACCGCGATATGTGCGCCCTGCACAGCAAATTTTAAAATGTGCCCCGGCGGCCTCTCGACACGCTTGGTCTGCGCGCTAATCTGCAGGCTATCACCGAAATAGAAAGGAAGCCGCAATGGGGCTCACATACCTCCACACCATGGTGCGTGTTAAAGATCTGGAGAAATCCATGGCGTTTTATGAGCTGCTTGGCCTGAAAGAGACACGCCGTTACGAAAGTGAAGAGGGGCGTTTTTCCTTGATCTTCATGGCGCCTCCGGGACAGGAGGATCGGCCGATCGAGCTGACTTACAATTGGGATGGCGATGATGCGCTGCCCAGTGACAGCCGGCATTTCGGGCACCTCGCCTATGGCGTGGACAACATCTATGACATTTGCCAGCAGTTGCAGGACAATGGCGTGGTTATAAACCGCCCGCCACGTGACGGCAGAATGGCTTTCGTGCGGTCACCTGACAATATTTCTGTCGAACTGCTCCAGAACGGTGAAGCCTTGGCTCCAGCAGAGCCCTGGGTCAGCATGGACAGCACTGGCCACTGGTGATCCGCTGGCTTGCAACATTAGGTTTGGCCTTTATGGCCGGCTCCCTGAAGGCCGAGACCTGCCGCCTCGCCCTTGCGCTGGCTATGGATATCTCGACCTCGGTCGATGCGGCCGAGGATGTCTTGCAGCGGCAGGGTTTAGCCGCTGCCCTTATCGCGCCCGAGGTCACGCAGGCGTTTTTCTCGTCGCCCATGCCCGTTGCCCTGGCCGTTTACGAATGGAGCGGCCGCGACACACAACACGTCATTCTGGACTGGACGATGATCCGAACGCAGGCTGATCTGCTGACCGCAGCCGCGACAGTTCAAGGTTCGGTCAGAACCGACAGTGGTTCAGCCACCGCCATGGGATACGCGCTGGCATTCGGGGCGACGTTGATGCAACAGGCCCCAGCGTGCCTGTTCCAAACCATCGACCTGTCTGGTGATGGGTCTAACAACGATGGGTACGGGCCAGATTCCGCGTACAGGCACTTCCCGTTTGAAAACACGGTGGTCAACGGTCTGGTCATCAATGCCGCGGATTTTGAGGGAGAGTTGTTTCTCATCCCGTTTTTCGAAAACAACGTCTTGCATGGCCCCGGCGCGTTTCTGGAAGTCGCGCAGGGGTTCGAGGACTTTGAGCGCGCAATGCGCCGCAAACTGGAACGCGAACTGAAAGGGCTGCAAATCGGCGCCCTTCAAGATGCCGACCCCGAATGATACGCCCGATCGCGATTGCGGCTTCTTTTCTGGGCAGCCCGGCGGCGTGTGACTGCAGACAGGCGCTGGCCCTGGGTCTGGACGTATCGGGGTCTGTCGATCAGGCGGAATACCGGTTGCAACTGGACGGTGTCGCTGCTGCATTGCAAAGCCCGGAAGTCCAACAGTTGATTCTGTCCGAAGGGTTAGCTCCGGTGCGAATGGCGATCTTCGAATGGAGTGAAACTCATCACCAGCGTATCCTTGTGAACTGGACCGATATCCGCGTTCGCCAAGACCTTGCGCGGATCGAAGCCAAATTAAGTTCGGTGACCCGCAGCAACGCGCCGCAAGGCACGGCGCTAGGGTCGGCGATGCGGTTCGGGGCCGATCTATTGGCGCAACAGTCCGAATGCTGGAAACAAACACTTGATCTGTCGGGGGATGGCAAACGCAACCTTGGCCCCCATCCACAAGAGGTCAAGAACGAGCTATCCCGAAGTGGGATCACCATCAATGGGCTGGTCATCGGTGTCGACGACGCCGATCAGTCCGATCAGCGCACGGTTCAGGTTAGTGAACTGACGGCCTATTTCACTACCTCGGTCATAATGGGCCCCGATGCTTTTGTGGAAGTCGCGCTGGGGTTTGACGAATACAAAGCTGCGATGACTCGCAAACTGATCCGAGAACTGGAGGGCCTGTCCCTGTCCGCGGTCGGCCGGACCGCCCGCCCCTAGCTAGTAAATATAGCGGATCTGATCCGTCCAATACCGCTCCACCCGGCGCAGTGACCCCGTGATATCCTCGATCCCTTCGAATTCCAGCACCCCGCGGGATTGCAGACCTTCGGCATGACGAGAAAACAATTCGGATACGATGTCACGGATCTGTCGCCCTTGTGGGGTTAGTCGGACCCGAACGGAACGGCGATCAATCTCGCACCGTTGATGGTGCATATACCCCATTTCCACCAGTTTTTTCAGGTTATAGCTGACGTTGCTGCCCTGATAGTAGCCGCGACTTTTCAATTCACCAGCCGTAACCTCGTGATCGCCTATATTGAACAGAAGCAACGCCTGCACAGCGTTGATTTCCAACACGCCGACGCGTTCAAACTCATCCTTGATGACATCCAGAAGCAGACGGTGCAGCCGCTCGACCAAGGCGAGCGCCTCAAGGTAACTGGTCATGAAACCCTTGGCCGCCGGCGCGGAGACCTGCATTTCCATACTCATCCGATCCTCCGATTCAATCGCGCTGTTTCACGCAGCATGAATCGAAAAACCGAAAAATCAGTTAAGTCCGGTTTCTCGTTATTTTTGAAACGTTTGAGCGATATCCGAAATTAAATCGGAATATCGCGCAGGCGGCGCGACCTGACCTGTCACCCACTGATAGAGGTCCTGATCATTTTCGTGCAGAAGCGCGTCATAGTTATCCAACCCGCCCCCATCCATTCCAGCTAGGTTCCGATCCGCATATGCCGACAAAATCAAGTCCATTTCCTTGATCCCCCGACGCATAGAGCGCATTTTCAGGCGTTTGATCCTGACGTCCCGGGTTTCGGTCATTTGCTTTGCTCCAGCATCAGTCGGACGCGCTTTTCCAGACGCGCTGCGCGCTCGGAACTGGCGCGCATTTCACCCCGGATCGAGCGTAGTTCAGCAACGACCTCGGCCAGTTCGGGCGCGCTTTCGTCGGCTTCGACAGGCGCATCCATCCCCTCGCCTTCGCCCGTCAGCAACCACATAATCGAGACATTGACCATACCAGCCAGCATCGACAGACGGTTGGCCCGAGGCTCGGACAGGTCATTTTCCCACGCCGCGATCGTGGCCTTCTTTACCCCCAATCGGCGCGCCAATTGAGACTGTGTCATTCCACCGGCTTCCCGCGCGCCAGCCAACCGATCCCCGAATGTTGCAGCGTCCGGCCCATACCAGTCGTTTTCATCGTTCATTCGGGTCTCCAATTCTATAGGTCATATTGCTTGATCGTCATTCGGGCGCACCCTATGACAGACAAGTTGATCATTCAAACAGAGGGCCCCAATGAGTTTCCTGTCTGCGACACTGTCACGCGTAAAACCGTCGCCTACAATCGCAATGACGGCCAAAGCCGCCGAATTGAAGGCCGAAGGACGTGACGTTATCGGTCTAAGCGCCGGGGAACCGGACTTTGACACCCCTCAGAATATCAAGGACGCAGCGGTCGCCGCCATCGCCGCGGGCAAGACGAAATACACAGCACCCGACGGCATCCCCGAACTCAAAGAGGCCGCTTGCGTCAAGATGAAGCGCGATCACGGGCTGGAATATACCCCTGCGCAGATTTCAGTTGGCACCGGGGGCAAGCAGACGCTTTATAACGCGCTGATGGCCACGATAAACGAAGGCGATGAGGTGATTATCCCCGCCCCCTATTGGGTTAGCTACCCTGATATGGTGTTGCTGGCGGGCGGTACTCCGGTGATCGTGGAAACAACGCTTGAAAACAGCTTCAAGCTGACCCCAGACCAGCTTGAGGCCGCGATCACGCCTAAGACCAAGTGGTTCATCTTTAACTCTCCGTCCAATCCCACCGGCGCAGGGTATAGCCGCGCGGAACTGAAGGCGTTGACGGATGTTCTGATGCGTCACCCGCATGTGTGGATCATGTCGGATGATATGTACGAACACCTGGCCTATGACGGGTTCGAGTTCTGCACCCCGGCAGAGGTTGAACCTGGGCTGTACGAACGCACACTGACCTGCAACGGCGTGTCCAAGGCCTATGCCATGACCGGTTGGCGGATCGGATACGCGGCGGGGCCGGTGGAATTGATTGCGGCGATGCGCAAAATCCAATCTCAGTCGACGTCAAACCCCTGTTCCGTCAGCCAATGGGCAGCGGTCGAGGCTTTGAATGGAACACAGGCGTTTCTGGCCCCGAACAACGTGACGTTCAAACGTCGCCGCGATCTGGTGGTGCAGATGCTGAACGATATTGACGGCATAACCTGCCCCACGCCCGAGGGCGCATTCTATGTCTATCCATCCATTGCGGGGCTAATCGGCAAGACATCACCTGCGGGCACTGTGATCGAAAACGACGAGGCGTTCGCAACCGCCCTGCTGCAAGAGGCGGATGTGGCCGTCGTGTTCGGCGCAGCCTTTGGCCTGTCGCCGAATTTCCGCGTCAGCTATGCAACGTCGGACGAGGCGCTGACCGAAGCTTGCACACGCATACAACGCTTTTGCGCGTCCCTGACCTGATCGGAGGTTTCATGACAGCAATGTTGCCTGAATACTATTTCCGTGTTCGAGAAAACGGTGCAGTGGTTTTCAAGATCGACACTGAAAACCGCCAGCGCCGGATCGAGATGGATCAGATTGCTGTCATCAACATCCGCAACGGTGAGGTCAAACCACATGGCCAACGCTCGCTGTCCGAGGCGGATCGGACTGAAATCGAGCGGTGGATGGACGAGCGCAAAGAGCTGTTGGCCCGCCGGGATATCGACGACATTCACCGGGCGGTCGACTACCTGAATCTGACCGCGCAATGGGCGCAATCCAAGGCAACCGACGAACAGCTTGAATACGTTACGGACCGGTTGCTGCTGGCGATGCACGATCTGCGGTCGGTGCTGGTGCGCAAGAAAGCTGATCGCTTGGACAAAAGCTGATCAGGCCGAATTGCTGGCGGCCATCGGAACCCCGCGAACGGACCGTAGCCAAAACCGGGCCATCAGAAGAACGGCTGCGCAGGCCAGTCCCAGAACGAGGCCGAGCCAGACGCCGATGCCGTCCATCCCGCGGACAAAGCCAAAGTAATACGAGGCCGGGATTCCAATTACCCAATAGCTGAGCCCCGCCATCACCATCGGTATCTTGGCGTCCTGCAACCCTCGCAACAGGCCCAGGGCGATAACTTGCGCTCCGTCCACCAGTTGAAACAGTGCCGCCATCGCCAGAAGCCCGGTGCCGATCAGCAAGATTTGCGAGCGCTGCGGATCATCGGGTTCCATGAATAGCGAAATCAACGGCTCGGCGCAGGTCAGGAACAGGATCACCGTCAGGATCGACATCACCAATGACATCCCCGTCACCGCGATCGCCCCTTTTTCAAGATGCGCCCGATCTTTGCGCCCCAACGCATTGCCCGCACGGATCGTGGCCGCATTGGACAGCCCGAGATGCACCATGAACGTGGCGGAGGCGAGGTTCAGCGCGATCCCGTGGGCCGCCAGAGGCACCTGACCCAGCCAACCCATCATGATCGCTGACATTGCAAACAGGCTGACCTCGGCCAATGTGGTCAAGCCGATGGGCACGCCCAAACGCAGCACGCTGAAGAAGAATTCCCAATCCGGCCGCCAAAAGCGTTGAAACAGGCTGTGTTCAGGCAAAACGCGCACTGCATAGATTACGACGAATACCAATGAAACGATCTGTGTCACGACCGAGGCAATAGCCGCACCAATAACGCCAAGCTCTGGCGCGCCCCAGTTTCCAAAGATCAGCGCATAGTTGGTGAACCCGTTGACCACGGCGGCTGTGACGGTGATCCACAACACGATCTGAGTGCGTTCGAGCGCCGCCAGATAGGATTTCAATACCATTACTATAAGCGCCGGAAATAACCCCCAGCCTGCAACCCGCAGGTATTCGGATGCGGTTTTGGCCACTTCCGGCTCCTGATCCAATGCAATCAGGATCGGGTACGACCACCACAAAAGCGGCATCATCAACGCCGCATAGATCAGCGACAGCCACAGCCCCATGCGGGTCGAGCGACGAATGCTCGTCTCGTCCTCTTCGGCGGCGGCGGTGGCTACGATGGGCATGACGGCCCACCCAAACCCAGCACCAAACAGAAACAACACAAAGTAATAGCTGCTGGCCAGCGTGACTGCGGCCAGCGCCTCGACCCCATACCATCCCAGCATGATGGTATCGGTCAGACCGATGGCAAACTGCGCCAGATGCCCGCCGATCAACGGCAGGCCCAGTACGGCAATGGCCCGGAAATGGCCGCGATATGTCATCACCTTGTTCATTGCCCCAGCCTTATGCCCGGCCAGAGGCCGGGACAAGACCAGAACAGTGAAATTTCACAGTGAGACTATGAAACCCAAGGCAAAATCCACGCCCCGGACACCCCCTATCGCGCGTCAGGGTGCAGCGAGTTACCCAGAATATGCTCGGACCGATGGATCACGTGATGTGCCTGTCCGACAATCAGCGGATCGGGTTCACCCACGATGTCATGGTCCTTATCCGGATAATCCAGCGTCGACAGGAAGTGACGCATCGTATTGAGGCGCGCGCGCTTCTTGTCGTTCGACTTGATGATGGTCCACGGGGCGTCGGCTGTGTCTGTATAGAAGAACATCGCCTCTTTCGCCTCGGTGTAGTCCTCCCACTTGTCCAGGCTGGCCTTGTCGATGGGAGACAGCTTCCACTGCTTCAACGGATCAGTCTCGCGGCTTTTGAAACGGCGCTGCTGTTCGGTTTGCGTGACCGAGAACCAGTATTTGTAAAGCTGAATGCCGGAACGAACCAACATACGCTCTAGCTCTGGGGTTTGCCGCATGAACTCAAGGTATTCATTCGGAGAGCAGAACCCCATGACCCGCTCGACACCCGCACGGTTGTACCAGGAGCGGTCGTAGAAAACCATTTCCCCAACCGTTGGCAATTCCTGCACGTAACGCTGGTAATACCATTGGCCTTTTTCTTCCCATGTCGGCTTGTTCAGGGCCACAACGCGGGCTTGCCGGGGGTTCAGATGCTCCATGAACCTTTTGATCGTACCACCCTTGCCTGCGGCATCGCGCCCCTCAAACAGCAACACGAACCGCTGACCGGTCTCCTGCGCCCATAGCTGGACTTTCAGCAATTCGGCCTGCAACTGGGCCTTTTGTTCTTCGTACGTTTTACGGGCCAACTTGCGGTCATAAGGATATTTGCCGCTTTCGAAAGCATGGCGAATTTTGTCCGGGCTGGGCTGGCGTTCTGTGTCGGCCAAAGGTGGTACGATTTGAACCTGACCGTTTTTCTGTTCGATCTGCGCCGCTGTTTCCATTCAGTCTCTCCTTGCTACACTGTCCGACAAGGCATCTAGCAGAATGTGAAAAAACGCGCTTTGATTGGTGTCAAACTGCTACATCTTTCTTGTCGCGTTTACGTAAACACTCCAAGGGGTTCCGCTATGGAAAACAGGTTTATCAAGCTTAATGGTCAGAGTTTTTATCTGCGCAGTTGGGGCGACCCTTCGCTGCCGGTGATGCTGATGCTGCACGGCTTCCCTGAATATGGCGGTGCGTGGGGCGATCTGGCCCCGCACCTGTCAGAACACTTCCATTGCATCGCCCCCGATCAGCGCGGCTTTGGTCAAAGTTGGGCCCCAGCGGGAACTGATCACTATGCCCTGTCCAAACTGGTTTCCGACATGGCAGCCCTCATCGAGGATGCCGGTGCACCCGTTTGCGTTCTGGGTCACGACTGGGGCGCGGCAGTGGCCTACGGGCTAGCCATGTTCCGGCCGGAACTGGTCAGCAAGCTGATTATCGCAAACGGGGTTCATCCGGTTCCGTTTCAACGTGCCCTTGCGGAAGGAGGCGCACAGTCAAAAGCATCCCAATACATCAACGACCTGCGCGACCCAAACGCGGCCCAGCGGTTCTCGGCCGATGATTTTTCCCTATTGGAACGCTTTTTCCGGCGCGGCATGGGGGTTGACTGGCTATCTGACGAACAAATGCAGGACTACCGCACCGAATGGGCGCGCCCCGGGCGGCTTGATGCGATGCTCAATTGGTACCGGGCGTCACCTCTGATCGTTGCCGACCCGGATAAGCCCCTGACTGACCTGCCGGACTTGCCCTTGGATCGGCTGATGATCAAATGTCCGCACCTGTTGCTTTGGGGACCCGAAGACACCGCGCTGCTGCCCGAGTCGACTGCCGGGCTGGAGGACTTTGCCCCGGACCTGACCAGGATCGACATTCCCGGCGCTGATCATTGGCTGCACCATCAGCGCCCCGAGGTTTTGGCGCAGGAAATCAAGAACTGGATGGCGTCTTGACCGCCTAGCGATGCCCCCAATCGGCCGGGTCGTCCGAGTTGTTCGGCGATAGCCCAAGAACATCACCATCCGTCGAACAGCCAAGCCCCAGAACCGTCCGGTTGGCATAGGAGAAATACGCACAGACCTGATTGATCTCGAGGATCTCGCCGTCATCCCACCCGGCCTTCCGCAACGCCTCGACATCGGCCGCAACCATGTCTGACGGGGCTTCTGTCAATTTGCGCGCATACATCATAGCGGCGATTTGTGCCGCGTCCAGTGGGGCGGATTGGGGGGAACCTGCCTCGATTGCCGCGCGAATGGCATTGCCGCGATCGGGGTCGTTCAGCAGGCGTTGCAATCCGCTGAAATGATGTTCAACGCAATAGGCGCAGCGATTCAAGGAACTGACCCAAACACCCAGCACCTCAAGAAACCATTTCGGGATCGTATTGGCAGAATGGTGCAGGACATTCTTATAAAGCGCCATGTGGCCTTCCATCGAATGCGGCCGCAAGGAATGCACCATCATAATATTATCCACATTATTTCCGGGGCCGGTCACACGGTCGTACAGTTTTTTCAACCTGCCCGATGCCTGATCGAACGGAACTGTCTTGATCCAACTCATTCGGTTTCCTTGCTTTTTTCACACACAACGAGCGCACCTTAGACGCCCGCGACAAGATCTACGAGGGCCTATCGCGGACCAGTTTTCTGTTTATCACCCCGGATGCGGTGCCGAGATTTCTCAGTCCAAGCGACAAACAAACATTGTGGCGGACAAAGGCATCGTCATGCCATCTGGGCCAAAGCGATTTTCCAATTCGGCCCTAAATTCCTTAACGACGTCCTCGGGGTCGACACCGCCGCGTTCATTGATTTCGTCAATCAGCGGGTTCCCAAAAACCAACGATCTGGAGAACACCTCCAGATCCTGAATCTTCTTTTGAATTTTAATGGTTTCATGCGTTACGTTGCTCCACCCGGCGGAAGACAGATCGCCAAGAACGGTGGCAGGATCGCCATAGTGAAAAGGAACTTTGTAGAACCCAGGCGGGTCGTCAGGAAAAACCTTCTGCATAAGCTCGTGTGCCATCTGCGAAAATGGGTTCTCTGACATTGGGCTCCAGACATTGAAGACATATCTGCCGCCCGGCCGCAAAACGCGCGCTGCTTCTCGATATGATGCGATTTTGTCGGGAAAGAACATTACGCCGAACTGACAGACCATTAAGTCAAATTCCGGCCCGTCAAACGGAAGCTCCATCGCATTGGCAACCGCAAACTGAATGTTCTCGTCACCGGAAAACTTGGCCTTCGCCACTTCCAGCATCGGCGCGTTCAGGTCGGTCACCAACAGACTTGCCTCTGCCGGTAACTTGTCCCGCAAGAATCTGCTGACTATTCCGGTACCCGCCGCCAGTTCAATCACCGAACTGGCGGGCTCATCGCAGCACTTTTCAGCAATGAGTGCCGCGTAGTCGACGAAGATATTTGGCCCCAGACCCTTGTCGTAATGTGTCGGTATATCTCCTACGAAACTGGCCGAGTTCGTGGTCATTTCAAATTCCCCCAATTAATTGATAATGCCAAGTGTCCCAATCTTATGCGAAAACGGGCTAACGCGCGAATGGCGGCCTAGGTTTGGCAAAATCCCACAACACTTCGCGTCCCTCTTCCCCCGGACCACATCACCTGCCATAATGGGCAAAACCCAAAAACAAGAGCAGCACCGATGCCCGACGATCTGTTGACGCCCAGCGCGACCGCTACATATGACGCCTCTTCGATCGAGGTTCTTGAAGGTCTGGAACCCGTTCGCAAACGCCCCGGCATGTATATCGGCGGCACGGATGAGCGCGCTTTGCACCACATGGTCGCGGAAATCCTCGACAACTCGATGGATGAGGCGGTCGCCGGTCACGCCAACCGTATCGAGGTTGAGCTGCACGAAGATTATGCGCTAACCGTGCGCGACAACGGACGCGGCATCCCGATTGATCCGCACCCCAAATTCCCCGACAAGTCCGCGCTTGAGGTCATCCTGTGCACCCTACATGCGGGCGGTAAGTTCTCGGGCAAGGCCTACCAGACCTCGGGCGGTCTACATGGGGTTGGTGCCTCGGTGGTGAATGCGTTGTCGGATTCTATGGTTGTGCAGGTGGCCCGTGACAAGACGCTGTTCGAACAGCGGTTCTCGCGCGGTATCCCACTGGGTCCAGTGGAAAAGGTCGGCGCAGCCCCCAACCGGCGCGGCACCACGGTCACCTTCCATGCGGATGCCGAAATCTTTGGCCACCACAAATTCAAACCGGCACGACTGTTCAAGTCCATCCGCTCTAAGGCCTACTTATTCTCGGGCGTCGAAATCCGCTGGAAATCGCATATCGACGACGGCGAGACCCCGACCGAGGCGACGTTCCACTTCCCGGGCGGCCTGTCCGATTACCTCAAGGAGACGATGAACGGCTCGTCCACCTATGCCGAACAACCCTTCGCAGGCACCGTGGACTTCACCGAGAAATTCGGCACACCGGGCAAGGTCGAATGGGCGATCAACTGGACGCCCTCGCGCGATGGGTTCATCCAATCCTACTGTAACACCGTCCCCACCCCCGAAGGCGGCACCCATGTGGCGGGATTCTGGGCCGCGATCCTCAAGGGGATCAAGGCCTATGGCGAGTTGATCAACAACAAGAAAGCCGCGCGGATCACCCGTGATGACCTGATCACCGGCGGCTGCGCGCTGGTGTCGTGCTTTATCCGCGAGCCGGAATTTGTGGGCCAGACCAAAGACCGCCTTGCCACAGTCGAGGCGCAGCGACTGGTCGAAAATTCAGTCCGCGACCATTTCGATAACTGGCTGGCGGCGGATACGAAATCCGCCGGCGCGATACTCGACTTTGTGATACTCCGAGCCGAGGAACGTCTGCGCCGACGGGCCGAGAAAGAGACACAACGCAAGTCCGCCACTAAAAAACTTCGTCTTCCCGGCAAGTTGGTGGACTGCTCTAGTTCAACACGCGACGGCACCGAATTATTCATCGTCGAGGGAGATTCTGCGGGCGGCTCCGCAAAAATGGGCCGCGACCGCAAAACACAGGCCCTTTTGCCCCTGCGCGGTAAGATCCTGAACGTGCTGGGTGCGGCCAGTTCCAAGCTGGGCACCAATGCCGAGATCAACGACCTGACCCAAGCGCTGGGTGTGGGCCTTGGCACCAAGTTCAACGTCGACGACCTGCGCTATGACAAGATCATCATCATGACCGACGCGGATGTGGACGGCGCGCATATCGCGTCCTTGCTGATGACGTTCTTCTTCACCCAGATGCGGCCCATGATTGACGCGGGCCACCTTTATCTGGCCTGCCCGCCCCTCTATCGCCTGACCCAAGGCGCCAAGCGTGTCTATTGTCTGGACGAAGCCGAGCGGGACGAATGGCTGGAAAAAGGTCTGGGCGGCAAAGGCAAGATCGACGTTTCGCGCTTCAAGGGTCTGGGCGAGATGGACGCCAAGGACCTGAAAGAAACCACGATGGACCCGGCTTCGCGCAAACTGATCCGCGTCACGATTGACGAGGACGAACCCGGCGAAACCGGCGATCTGGTCGAGCGCCTGATGGGTAAGAAGCCTGAACTGCGATTCCAATACATTCAGGAGAACGCGCGGTTTGTTGAGGAGTTGGATGTCTAGCTACGAGTCGTCTGCGCGTAGATCCTTCAGTAGCTCATCAACTTCCTTATCAGCATCGAAAGCGATCCTTCTGGCCGTCTCGTAGAGCTGACGAAAGTCTTGGGTTGTATAGTGATAATTTGAGACATCTTTTAAGTCTTCGTCTGTAAACCTGTCGACAGTGTCTCCTTCGTCGTTTCGAATCGAGAGCGTGTAATCTCCTGCACTCGAAAGAGCTAATCGAACTGTACGTCTTCCGACCGGTGCCTCCAACGTGCGCGAGAATTGATCCCATTCCCAATCAAGTTCACCGGTATCGGTTTTTTGCTGAACCGCCCCGAACAGCTCGATCCATTTTTTACTCATTTCTCGCGTGCCCCTTTAGATACTCTTGAATGGAGATCAATTCATGCAGTATCAACTCAATTGTTTGTTTGGACTTGAGCGTATCCATAGCCATGCCCCGTTCTTCTGCTGCGTCCGCGGATCGCGCCAAACGCTTAATTAGATCCAAAACTGTTTCTAGCTTTGTACGTTTTTCTCCTAAGGAAACTCTGTCCGCAGACAACAACCTGACCACTTCCAATTGAGCGGTTTCCAAGTTTTCGGAAACCCGCTTCCAGTCTTTTCCCCTAATTTCATGCCGCGCACTTTTTAGATTTTCTACAATCGAGCCGATGCTTCCTACAGCATCAAATGCTGAAAAGAGTGAAACAGCATTTTCTGCCACAATACTGGCCTTTTTTGCTCTCCGCGCAGCTAGAAAGGCAAAAATGAGTGAAAGAGCACCAAAAATCGTCCCGAGAAGACTGTACCCCGTCCATAAATAGACAGCTTCTAAAAACGCCATATTTAAAAAAACAGCCTCCAGTTTTCTTGAAACACATGAACTAAATTCTATTAATTATCAACAACTAGATCTTCATTCACAGAAGCGCCCCCCCAACGTCACAAAAATCACCAACTGCTCAAAAGACGACAAAAAACAACCGGGCTGCATTGCAACAAAAACTCAAAAAATGCTTGTTAAGCCTTCGGTATACCCGCAGTGTTTTATATCCTGCAGTGACAGAAAGATTGAGACGTCATTTTTTACATCCGCCGCCGCCCCTTGCCTAACCCGTTGATCTCGTTCACACTTACTCTCAACCCGTCATTCAAGAACGACATTTGAGGTTCCCGAGCGTCCAAGACCCATTTGACCCACTGATTTTTCAACGGGAGGACGACATGAAGACAGTAACCCTTGGGTTGGCCCTGGCCCTGCTGGCCAGCCAAGTGACCGCGCAACAAACGCTCAGCACTGCATCGCCAATTCCGGATGGGGCTGAGACCCGGTTTTGCTATTACGCAGGCATGGCCTATTCACAGGACGCTTTTGTGGTGATCTTCGGCGATAATACTGTGACTGACACGATCAGTACCCGTGAAGAGCACCTGCTGCGCTGTGTTAAGAACGACGACGGCTCACTCAGCTGGAAACCCCAAAGCAGCTTCCAGATCAGCCGGTGACACCCGACGTCTGATCCAGCCAGTCCGCAATCTGTCCGGCCGGGCCTTCCCAGCCGGGCTCCATGAACAGAAAATGCGCGTGGTTTTCTACGGGCAGAAAGGTTGCGCGTTCTCCGTACAGATTGGCTAGCGAGCGACAGGTGTTGGGGTTCACGGCCCGGTCCTCGGTGCCGGAAACGATCAGAACGGGGCAGTCGACCTTATCCCTGTCCACCTTCATCGCGTGGTGGTCGTCGAACATCCAAAAGAACATCTCGAACATCACCCGCCCGCTTTCGGGGCCGAGCTGGTCGAACACCGCGTGCTGCTGCGCCTCGGGCAGTTTGTTCAGCGCAAAAGGGGCCATCAGATCGAAATCGACGCGCATGGGCTGTTTCCAGAACGCCCCGCCCTCCATCAGCGCACGCGGTACAGCGCGTTCGTCATCGGTTTCGGGCAACGTCCCCCAGGCCGCGTTCGGGTTGATCAGGACAATGGCGCTGGCCAGCCCACGAGACGCCACCTGCTGCGCCACAACCCCCGCGATGGCATGGCCCAGCAGCACAGGCTTGCTGTCCAGCCCCTGCACGAATGCGGCAATGTCATCGGCGTAATCCATAACGCTGGTATCGGTCAGACCGGGGTCAGGCTCGGCCTTGGGGTCTCCAACATGATAGCGCAGCGCGGGGGTGTGTACCGTCCAGCCGCGCGCGCGGAAGAAGCCCGCGTAATCCTGCATACACCACGGCCCGGCAAAGGCCCCGTGGATCAGAACTATCTCTTTGGTCATGAAAATCTCCCTCACCTGCACACAGTATGCGAGGTGAAGGAGCGTGTCTGCAAGCCTGTTACAGCGCGGCTTTGAACAACGCGGTCAGGTTGTCTTCGGTCAATTCAATCGGGTTGCCGCCGCAGGACGGGTCGATGATCGCGCCTTTGACCAGTTCGGGGACCCGTGCTTCGGTCACGCCCAGATCGGACAGTTTGCGCGGGATGGCGAAGCTGTCGTTGAACTCCTGCACAAAGGCGCGGAAGCCGTCAAAGCCGCCCTCAATGCCCAGATAGGCCGCGGCCTGCTGGAAACGGTCGGCGATGGCGGGGGCGTTAAAGTCCAGAACGGCCGGCATACAAACGGCGTTCGTGGTGCCGTGATGGGTGTTGAACACCGCGCCAATCGGGTGGCTCATCGCGTGTATCGCGCCAAGGCCCTTTTGAAACGCCGTCGCCCCCATCGCCGCCGCGCTCATCATCTGGGCGCGCGCTTCGATATCGGAGCCGTCTTTATAGGCACGCGGCAGGTAGTCCTTAACCAGCCGCATCCCCTCCAGCGCGATGCCTTGGGACATGGGGTGGTAATGCGGGCTCGAGAACGCCTCGACACAATGGGCGAATGCATCCAGACCGGTGCCTGCGGTGATGAACTTGGGCATACCCACGGTCAGCTCGGGGTCGCAGATCACGACCGTCGGCAGCACTTTCGGGTGGAAGATGATCTTTTTGACATGTGTTTCCGAATTGGTGATGACGCTTGCGCGCCCCACCTCGGACCCCGTCCCAGCCGTGGTCGGCACGGCGATGATCGGCGCGATGGCATCGGCATCAGCACGGGTCCACCAGTCGCCTATATCCTCATAATCCCACACCGGACGAGTCTGGCCGCACATGAACGCAACCATTTTGCCCAGATCCAGCCCCGAGCCACCGCCAAAGGCAATCACGCCGTCATGGCCGCCCGCATTATAGGCGGCAACCCCGGCTTCGAGGTTCTTTTCATTGGGGTTCGGGTCAACGTCGCTGAACAGACCGCGGCCCAGTCCCGCAGCCTCAAGGATATCCAACGTCGCCGTCGTGATCGGCAGATCGGCTAGCCCCTTGTCAGTCACCAGCAAAGGGCGTTTCATCCCGGCAGCTGCGCAAGCTTCGGGCAATTCCTTGATCCGGCCAGCGCCAAACTTGATCGCGGTCGGATATGACCAGTTTCCAACAAGGCTCATGATGTCACCTTTTTCAGATGGTAGGATTTGGGACGTGTGAGGTTGTGATAGCCGATGACCGACAATCCCCCTCCGCGCCCTGTATTCTTGCAACCGGTCCAACACAGGCCCGGGTCCAGATAGTCCGCCCGGTTCATGAACACGGTGCCGGTTTCGATCTGGTCCCCCACCCGCGCAGCACGATCCACATCGCGGGTCCAGAGGCTGGCGGTCAGGCCAAACTCGCTGTCATTCATCAGCGCGATGGCTTCTTCGTCGGACGAGACTTTCATGATGCCCACCACCGGGCCAAAGCTTTCGTCCCGCATCACGCGCATATCATGGGTGACATTGGTCAGGATCTGCGGGGTCAGGTAGGCCCCGCCATCATCCTCGGCGAAGGTCTCGATATGGGCCACCGCACCCGCCGCGACCGCTTCGGCAATCTGCGCGCGCACCTCATCGGCAAAGCGGACATTGGCCATCGGACCAATCGTCGTCTCGGCATCCAGCGGGTTGCCTAGCTTATAGCCGTTCACGACCCCAACCGCCTTGGCAACAAACGCATCGTAAAGGCTCTCATGCACATAAATCCGCTCGATCCCGCAACAACACTGGCCCGAGTTAAACATCGCCCCGTCGATCAACGTATCCACGGCCGCATCCAGATCGGCATCCTCCATGACATAGCCAGGATCCTTGCCGCCCAGCTCGGTGCCAACGCCGGTAAAGGTGCCCGCCGCCGCGCGTTCCATCGCCTGCCCGCCACCGACCGAGCCGGTGAAGTTCACAAAATCAAACGCCCTGCCCGCGATCAGATCATTGGTCACGTCATGGCTGAGGAACACGTTCTGAAACACATCCTGCGGCACGCCCGCTGCATGAAATGCCTGCGTCATCCGCTCACCCACCAACAAAGTCTGCGTGGCATGTTTCAACACCACCGCATTGCCCGCAATCAACGCAGGGGCGACCGTGTTGATCGCCGTCATGTAAGGATAGTTCCAGGGCGCCACTACAAAAACGACCCCATGCGGGATACGCTTTATATAGCGCTTAAAGGTCTCATCCTCACCCACCGCGATATCAGCCAGCGAAACCTCGACAATCTCGGCCATATGGCTGGCACGCTCATTGAACCCACCGAACTCACCGCCATAGCGCACGGGGCGACCCATCATATGCGCAAGCTCGGGCACGATCTCATCATTCATCGCACCCACAGCAGCCACGCCTGCCATCACAAGGCGGGTCCGCTCCTGCAACGGACGTGCCGCCCAATCCGCCTGTGCCGCCCGCGCCAGCGCAGCAGCCTCAAACGCCGCCTCAGCCGACAGCACTTCACGCTCTGCATAAACCGATCCATCAATCGGCGAGACACATTTCAACATCTGCCCCATCTTCACTCCATTTCCGAAAGAAGCAGGATCCCCTGCTTCATCTGGCCAAAAATATCCCGGGGGTCTGGGGGCAGAGCCCCCAGCCAACCCGTCTCAAGCCCGCTCAAACCCGCGCGCGATTTCCCAATCGGTCACCACACGCTCGAATTCTTCAACCTCGACCTCTGCCGCACGGGAATAATGATCGACCACCTCGTCGCCCATGGCAGCCCGCAACATGGCTGACCCATACAACGCATCCCGCGCCGCACGCAGATTGCCGGGGATCATACCCGTTTCGCCCTGATAGACGTCTCCCTGCGTCGGAGGCTGCAACTCCAGCCCCTCTTCAATCCCGGCAATCCCAGCGGCCAGCATCCCTGCCATAGCCAGATAAGGGTTCATGTCCGAACCCGGAATACGGCACTCTACCCGTACCGCCTTGGTACCATCCCCACACAAACGGAACCCCGCGGTGCGATTGTCCACCGACCAGATGATCCGTGTAGGCGCAAAGGTGCCCTTCATGAACCGCTTATAGCTGTTAACGTACGGTGCCATGAAATAGGTGTAATCGGCCGCGTATTTCAACAATCCAGCCATGTAGCTTTTCATCAGAGCCGACATGCCCAGCGCATCCGACTTATCGAAAAACGCCGGTTGCCCATCCGCCCAAAGCGACTGATGCACATGGGACGAACTGCCCACTTTCTCATGATGCCATTTGGGCAGGAACGTCGCCGCATGACCATGCTGCCACGCGATCTCTTTCACCGCGTTCTTGGCAATCGAGTGATACTCGGCAGTGTCCATCGCCGCCGCATATTTGATGTTCAACTCTTCCTGCCCGGTCTCGGCCTCCCCTTTCGAATTCTCGACCGGTATGCCCGCATTCCACAGATGGTTGCGGATCGGACGCATCACATGCTCTTCCTTGGTGGTCTGCAGGATGTGATAGTCTTCGTTATAGCCCGAGATAGGCTCCAGATCGCGGAAGCCCTCCTTGCGGATCTGGTCAAAGCTTTTCTCGAACAGAAAGAACTCCAACTCGGTGGCGCACATTGCGTCATAGCCCATAGCCTTCAGCCGGTTCACCTGCTTTTTCAGAATGGACCGAGGCGCATGGGGTACTTCCTCATGCGTGTGGTGATCCAGCACATCGCACATCACCATAGCGGTGCCCTCAAGCCACGGCACCGGGCGCAGAGTGCTCAGGTCGGGCTTCATCACGTAATCGCCATAGCCGCGTTCCCAACTTGTGGCGGCATAGCCATCGGGGGTCGCCATCTCGAGGTCTGTCGCCAGCAGGTAGTTGCAACAATGGGTCTCCTCCCATGCGCCAGCCACGAAATGCCCTGCATGGAAACGCTTGCCCATTAAGCGCCCCTGCATGTCGACCATGCAGACTAGCACGGTATCGACCTCACCGGCTTCGACCTTGGCTTTCAGATCGTCCAAACGTGCGTCATTGCCCATCCCGTTCATCCTTTGTTATTTTCTGGGGCTATCGCCCCAAACTCTGTCCCGCGGCCCTAGTCTTCGACCGCTTCGTTTTCCATTTCCATCACCAAACGTGTTTCCAGCACCTGCCCGCTTTGATAGAGGATCGGATAGGCGACGGCGGCGATATGCCCGTGCAGGTCACGCATGGCGCGCAATGTTTCAAGATGCAGATCGCTAGAGGCGAAGCTCTCGGCCTGGCCTCTCTCAAGCCGTTTCAGATGCGCCTTGCGGCTCTTCCGTGACATCCGCTTGACCTCGACCTTGTCCAGCACCAATCGGCGCGCGCAATCCATGTCATCAACCAGCAGCACATGCCGAGCAAGCGAGAAACTAGCCAGCACAGTCGCGTGCAGATCCTTGAGCTCCTTCCAGCCCTGCGTCGAAAATTCGGTACGTTCAGTGTGTTTGATCTGCGCGGTTCGGGTCATGCGGTTGGATACCACGTCGCCCGCAGCCTCAAGCCGGATCGCGTATTCGACCAAGCCGCGTGCCGCCTTGATCTGCGCCTTGCTCATGTTCTGGCGCGGCATCCGGGCGAAAAAACGTCGGATTTCGGTCAACTGCGCATTCACCCGTTCATCTTGCTGCCACAGGGCCGAGATCGCGTCGCTATCATCCTGTTCGTAGATATCTAGAACCGGGCGGAACATGCGCTCGACCTGCGTGACCATCTGCAACAGCTCATGCCGGACCGAGGACATCGCGACATTCGCCCCTGACGCGCTGGGATCGTTCAGTGGGCTCAGCGCGTACGAGAACTGATCCATCACGCCTGCCTCGTCCTTTGGCTCGGGCAGCAACAGCGTCATCGGGCGTTCCAACCAATTTACGAACCCTGTGGCCAGCACGAATACGGCAAGGTTGAACCCGATATGGGCCAGGATCAACGACTGCCCTGCCCCGGCCGCCATAAGCGCCTGATGCGCGCCGGTCACGTTGACCGCGATCAGCATCACCAGCGCCGCACTGCCGCGCAGCAGAAGGTTGGCCAGCGGAATGCGACGCGCGGAAACCGTCAGGTCACGCGTCAGCCAGATCGGAATGAAGGCCGAACCCAGATTGGCCCCAAGCACCAGCGAAAGACCAGCCGCAAAGGGGATTGCTCCGACCTGAACCAGTGTTACGCACATCAGGATCGTCGCCACGGAACTGTGCATAACAAAGGCCAAAACAGCGCCCACGATGAAGGCGCTGAAATAGTCGCTTTCCAGATAGCCCGCGATCGCGGGCAAAAAGGCGCTTTCGCGGATCGGATCAACCGCATCCCGCAGGAACTGCAATGAGACCAGAATGAACGCAATGCCAAGAACAATGCGCCCGATCAGCCGCACATTGGCGCGATCGGATTTGAGGTAAAGCCAGCCACCAAGCGCCAGCAAAACGGGTTGCAGCCAGCCAAGATCGTAAGACAAAACCTGAATGACCAGCGCAGCCCCCAGATCCGCACCCAGCACCCCGGCCAATGCGATGCCAAAGCTGACCATGCCAGCCGCCGCAAAACCGGTCAGCAATACCGTCACCGCGGCCGAGCTTTGCAGGATCGTGGCCAGAACCATACCGGCCCCACCTGCAACAAATACGTTTGAATGGCGCGTCAACAGCGACTGAAACAACGCACCAAAGCGCCGTTCGATGCCCGTGCGGACCAGCCGCACCGCAAAAAGCAACAACATGGTTGCCGCAAAAATCTCGATCAGGAACCCGGCGATTGCCATTTGCCTATACCCCACGGACTCGGTTCACGCCAAAGCGTGACCGGAGCGTTCTTGTCTGTTTCGGAGGCAAGCCTAGCATTGGGGACAGGGGTTCCAGTGGTTCAATACCGGCACGCGACCGAGGCCGCGCGCCGTAGTCGCTTGGATTTTAGCCGTAACGATAAGGCCGCCCGGCCTTGAGCATGTCGGCGTTATACTGCTTGAAGATCTCGACGACCTTCGCCTTGGTCTCGGACTCGGCTGCGATTTCATCCCAGAAGGCAACGGCCGCTTCTTCAACCGTCGCCCATTCTTCATCCGGGATCGAGGTCAGCTGCATCTTATCACCGTTGACGCGCAGGCTGGCCTCGCCACCCCAATACCACCACTGACGATAGTAGTGCGACTGGTCACAGCAGACGCGGAAAAGGGTCTGCAGGTCTTCGGGCAGCTCGTTCCAGCGATCCATATTTGCAAAGAACGATCCCGCCCATGCGCCCGAGATGTTGTTGGTCAGGAAGTAGTTGGTCACATCCGCCCAACCGACAGTGTAGTCCTCGGTGATGCCGGACCATGCGATGCCGTCCAACTCGCCGGTCTGCACGGCGACTTCGATATCTTCCCAAGGCAGGGTCACCGGCACGACACCAAACTGGCTTAGGAAGCGGCCCGCTGTCGGGAAGGTAAAGACGCGCTTGCCTTGTAGGTCGGCCAGGCTGTTAATCGGGTCTTTGGTGGCAAAGTGGCAGGGGTCCCATGCACCGGCGCTGATATGCTTGACGCCGACCTTGGAATATTCCTCGTCCCAGATCTCGTTCAGGCCGTACTGGTTGAACAGCACCGGCACGTCCAGCGAATAGCGCGACGCAAACGGGAAATAGCCGCCGAACACGGTGACTTCGGTGGGCGACGCCATCGAGTCATCGTCGGACTGAACCGCATCAATCGTGCCCTTCTGCATGGCGCGGAACAACTCTCCGGTCGGGACAAGCTGATCGGCATAGAACAGCTCGATCTGCATCCGGTCGCCAGCGATCTTGTTGAACATCTCGATCGCGGGGTCGATCACATGGGCGGCAAGCGCAGGACCGGCATAAGTCTGCATCCGCCATGTGATCGTGCTCTGCGCCAGTGCAGGCGCAGCCAGAGGTGCGGCGGCAACACCTACCCCGGCTGTTTTCAGAAACTTACGTCTTGTTGTCATGTCATTTCCTCTCTGTTGTAGGTTTTCGTGCCGCTTGGACGGGCATTCTTGTTAATTTCCATAGACATAGCCGGGCAACCACAGGGCGATTTCCGGGAAGATCATGATGATCGTCAGCGCCAGCACCATCACCGCGACAAACGGAAAGATCGAGCGGTAGATGTCGCGCAGCGTGATCTCAGGCGGGGCCATGGCCCGCATCAAGAACAGGTTATAACCGAATGGCGGCGTCATATAGGCGATCTGGGTGGTGATCGTATAAAGCACCCCATACCAGATCAGATCAAAACCCAACGCTCCCACCAGCGGCACATAGAGCGGCGCCACGATCACCAGCATCGCCGTGTCGTCCAGAAACGTGCCCATGACGATAAAGCTGAGCTGCATCAGGATCAGGATCATCCACGGCGACAGGCCCAGTTGATCGGTGAACAGATTGTCGATGGCTTTCACCGCGCCCAGCCCATCGAACACCGCGCCAAAGCCAAGGGCGGCGAGGATGATCCACATGAACATGCATGAGATTGCCAGCGTTTGCTTGGTGCAATCCTCGAAAATCTTCCACGTCATGCGCCGTTTGACAACCGAAACGACTAGAGCAGTCAGCGCCCCGATCGCCGAGCTTTCAACAAGCGAAGTCCAGCCGTTCACAAACGGCACCATCATCGCGGCAAAGATGATCAGCGGTAGCGCACCGGCGCCCAATAGGCGGATTTTCTCGGCCCTCGGCACCTCATGCGCGTCTTTCATTGCGGGGCCAAGTTCGGGCTGAATACGGCATCGGATCCAGATATAGAGGATGAACAAGCTTGCCATCAGCAGTCCCGGCACGATCCCGGCCAGCCATAACTGCCCCACCGGTTGCCGCGCGATCATCGCATAAAGCACCAGCACAACCGAGGGCGGCACCAGAATGCCCAGACTGGACCCGGCTTGAATAACACCCGTCACCATCGTCTTGTCATAGCCCCGCCGCAGCAGTTCCGGCAGCGCAATGGTTGCGCCAATGGCCATCCCCGCGACGCTGAGACCGTTCATGGCCGAAACCAGAACCATCAGGCCAATCGTGCCGATCGCCAACCCACCATTCACCGGCCCCATCCACACATGGAACATCCGATACAGGTCATCGGCCAGACGGCTTTCCGACAACACATAGCCCATGAAAATGAACATCGGCAGGGTCAGCAGCGGATACCATTTCATCAGCTTCATAGCGGCCGAGAATGTTATGTCCTGCCCGCCCGTTCCCCACAGGGCGAGCGCAGCGACAGTAGCGACCGCGCCGATCGCGCCAAAGACGCGCTGACCTGTGAACAGCATCAGCATCATCGACGCGAACATGAAAATGGCAATGTATTCCTGGCTCATGCCCGACGAACCCCGATTTCCTGCCCGTTGATCCGGGCTATGTCTTTGAAGAATTCCGATATCGCCTGTAGCAGCATCAGGAAGAAGCCGAACACCATGATCGCCTTGACGGGCCAGATATAAGGCCGCCACGCGGTCGAGGATCGTTCGAGGCGCCCGATCTCTTCGCTGCCGGTCAGCAGGCCGGTGAAGTACGAGATCGGCGAATCCCCCCAATAGCCAAGGCTATAGGCGGTTGATCCCAGCCCGCCGTAAAACAGCACGCCCAGATACAAGATCAGCAGCAAAACGGTGAAGGCGTCGAACCACGCTTTTTTCGTGTGGCTCCAATTGTGATAGAACAGGTCCATCCGCACGTTCGACCCCAGTTGAATCGAATATGGCCCGCCCATGATGTAATAGGTCACCATCGCGAACTGCGCCATTTCCAGCGTCCACAGCGACGGCAGGAAAAACGTCTTCGAGATCGAAGACCACAGCAGGATTCCCATCATCACGAACAGGCCCCACATCATCACCCGCCCGATCCTATAATTGATCGCATCGACGACGCGGACATATGAGCTCATGACCCGGATCACATCGCCACCTTCTTTTTGATGCCCGACAAGACACTTGCAATCCACGGAACCAGCGCGTCAGCCACAGCCGATTGCTGTTCAGGCGTTTCGATCAGGTCGTTGCGGATTTCGATCATTACGTTCAGCAACCCGCGCGGCGCGGCCTGCGCGTCCAGTGTATGCGCAACACCATCGACGGCCGAATAGGGCTCGTTCAAACGGGTGACGTATGGGTTCTGGGCTGGCTGTTGGGCCATCATTGAGGTCGCGAACCGGTCATCCTCTCCGTGCAGGATACCCAGTTCCACCTTACGCTTTTTGCCAAGATAAATAGGCGTGAAGCTGTGAACAGTGACCATCAACTCTAGCGAGCGCCGATACTGGTCCAACACTTCCGACAGGGATGCACGAAACGGCTCATAAACCCCCTCGATACGCGCTTTACGCTCTTGCGAAGACAGGTTCGCATTGGCCGGAATGTCCCAGTTCTCACTTTTTACCGGCATGGCCCCGGCGGCTTCGGGCGGGCGATTGCAGTCGTAAACCAGACGCGACACACCGCCATAAACCAAGGGGGCCGACATGCGCACTGCCATCAGCTTTGCCACAGCCAATGCGCCGGGATCCCAGGCGATATGGCTTTGCAACGCATCTGTCTCCAATCCCATGTCCCCAAGACATACAGGGATTCGATTGGACGCGTGCTCACAAACCAGCGCCACCGAAGGCGCATCGTCTGCCAAATCCGTGTGAACGACTTTTCCGAAGTCCAATTCTAAGCCCTGCGATTCCATGCGTGATCGTTGTGGAAAAATTTCCACACTCGGCAATCTCCTGTCAATAATTTTCCTGTATAAATTTTTCCACGCTTGATCTTGATGAAAAATTGTTCACATTATGCGCCTGTCGCATACAGGAGGATCGTTCAGTGCGGGTGACGGACAGGCTGCTGGCCCATCGGGACAAGATGACCCCTTCTGAACGGCAACTCGTCAGTGTTCTGCTGGATGATTACCCGATGGCCGGGCTGGGCAGCATCACCGAATTGGCCAGCACCGCCTCGGTCTCGACCACCACGGTCGCGCGGATGCTGCAAAAAACCGGGTTTGACGGCTACCCTCAGTTTCAGGCCGCCCTGCGCGGCGAGGTGAAAGAGATGATCTCGGGGCCCGTCGCCAAGCGCGACGTCTGGCAGAATGACCTGCCCGAAGAACACATCCTGAATCGCTATTCCCAGCAATCCCTTGCCAACCAGAAGCGCACGATAGACGAAGTTGATCCCGGCGAATTCGATAGCTTTTGCAACCTGTTATCGGACCCGGATCGGCGGATTTTCATCACCGGGGGGCGAATAACGGGCACCTTGGCGCAGTACCTCTATCTGCACTTGCAAATGATCCGGCCCGACGTCCGGTTGCTGCCCGTTGCGGCCTCGTGGACGCATGATCTGCTGGATGTTCGAAAAAATGACGTTCTGGTTGCGCTGGACGTGCGCAGGTACGAGAACGCGACCATGTTGATCGGACAGCTTTGCCAGGAACGCGAGGCCGAGATTGTGCTGTTCACCGACCAGTGGCGCTCGCCTATTCACCGGCTCGCCAGGCACACGTTTGCGGCCCGGATTGCCGTGCCTTCGGCCTGGGACTCGATGGCTTCGATCCTTGCGTTGATGGAATGCGCCATCGCTGAAGTGCAGGAGCGGCTTTGGGATTCGGTCAAGGAACGCACTGACGAATTGGAGCAAGCCTTTGACCGCACAAAACTATTTCGGAAGTTTGGCCAAAGCTCTGGCTCTTGATTTCTGATCCGACAAAAAGAACAACAGCCCGTGAAGAGTGTTGCCACGTCGTGAACGCGTCGTCACTTTGTATGCATGACGTTTATTGCCGACAATCAACTGCCCCTGTTAATCCTGTTCTTTCTGATTGGATCGGTTGGAACCGGGTTTCTGTTCCGTAAACCTGCTGGCCACCGTGCGTGGAAACTGGCTGATCTCGTTTGGGTTGTTCTGGGCGGAATCGGTGCCTTGGTTGCTGTTCTTGCGGGGTTGTACACCTCGGACAGTTCGCGGCTGGACCGGCAGATTGACGTGGCTTATGCCGCAACGCTTGCGTTCGACCGGGATGCCGCACGGTTCCGGCTGCGCTTTTGCGACCCCGCCTATGACAAAGATATCGGGGTTTTGTGCGACAAGGTGGAGTTCCTGTCGGCGTCCACCGCCAGTAATTCCGAGCTTCCGTTGTTTATCGCCGTCACCAACGAGGTCGCGCCGCTTCAGGGTCTGCATTTCCTGTTCGGACAAAGCGCAAAGGCCGAGCAGGACGATATGCGGGCAATGGCCTCAAAGGTTGAATCCTTCGACTTAGATCAGTTTCTGGTTTTCACGTCACTCGACGAAGAAACGCAGGCTGCAATCGACAACATGCGCCGAAAAGTTCCGGCAATCGCCGGGGACTATGTCATTCTTGCCCAGAGTTATGACGATCTGATCGCGCAGGTTGGGAAGCTAAAGGACGAATGGGAATACCTGCAGGCCAATGCACATATTCTGGTGCTCCAGATCGTCGCCCTCTGTCTGGTTAGTTTCGCGGCCCCGTTTCGGCTGGGTAAGTCGATCGTTGAACTGCGCACAAGCCTCAGCGCCGGTATGACTGAGCCAGCCGTTCGGGATCACCACCCAGAAAATACCGCGTCAGTGTCCACAAGTTCCGCGCACCCCGACGGGCCCACCCCACCCTCTGATACCGATCCGCACTTGTGAAGGCACTAACGGGTAACAGGGTTATACCCCGCAGCCGACGCGCCAGCGCAACATCCTCCATTAATGGCTGGTCCGGGTATCCCCCTGCATCCATGTAAGCCTTGCGCCTGATCAAAAGCCCCTGATCGCCATACGGCAACCGAAACAGGCGGCTGCGCAAATTGGCCCAACCCGCAACCCACGCAGGCGCAAACCCCGCAGCGCGGAAAGCAAGACGAAAGGCAGCCGGGCCGCCGGTCCGCAAGTGATCACCCACGGCCTTGCTCCACCCTTCTTGCAAGACGGTATCCGCGTGCAAAACCAATAACCATTCAGCCTTGGCCAATGCGCATCCGCGCTGCAGTTGTCCCCCGCGTGACGCAGCACCGGTCACAATCTCGGCCCCGGCGTCATCGGCAATTTCCAACGTAGAATCGGTAGAGCCACCATCAGAGACAATCAGTTCCCGGATTAGTCCGGTATGCAGCCCCTCCATCAAAGCCTGCAGCGTTTCAGGAAGGCTGTCCGCCGCATTCAGCGTAGGGATGACGATGCTGATCGGCGCTGGCATGATTGAAACCCTCTGGTCTTGTCGGCGTGAACTCCTATATCACGTGGCTCAGGGAAAAGACGAGGACGTAACATGCCCAATCGCCGCATCCTGCGCTTTGGCGGCGCGGACACTGACAGTTTCCTGCAAGGACTGGTGACAAATGACATCGCCGGGATGGAACACGGGATCGTCTACGCCGCGCTGCTGACACCTCAGGGCAAGTATCTGGCAGATTTCTTTCTGCTGCGGGACGGAGAGACCGTTCTTCTGGACGTGGCAGAGGAACTGGCTGACGGTCTCGTCAAGCGATTGAACATGTACAAGCTGCGGGCCGATGTCACGATCGAAGATAGCGGCCTGAACCTTCAACGCGGCACGGGCCCTGCCCCCCAAGGCGCGCTGTCGGATCCCCGTCATCCCGAAATGGGCTGGCGCATCTACTCGGAAAGCGCCGAGGGCAACGACGGCACCGATTGGGACGCGATCCGCGTGCGTCACTGCATTCCCGAGACTGCAATCGAACTGACACCTGACAGCTATATCCTTGAATCCGGTTTCGAGGTCTTGAACGGTGTCGACTTCAAAAAGGGCTGCTATGTCGGGCAGGAAGTCACCGCGCGTATGAAACACAAGACCGAGTTGCGCAAGGGTCTGCGCAGCGTCCGGGTCGGCGGCGCGGCCCCGGTCGGGGCGGAAATTCTGTCCGATGGGAAACCCGCAGGCACGCTGTTTACCCAGTCTGATGGTCGGGGCATCGCATATCTTAGACTGGACCGCGCCAAAGGCGATTTAACCGCTGACGGGGTCCCTATCACCGTTGAGATTTGATTGTTGCCAATCCAGCACGGCGTAACCCACGGTTTTTGAGGTATAGTTTGAACACGCCCAAAGGCGCTGCCACACTGTGCGCAGGTTCAAGAACCGGAAAAACAAATGTTCAAACTATACAGAGCGATCTGGCGTGCCAGTGCCGGGCGTCAGATCATCCTTATTATTTTATCCATAGCCATCGCGGGTCTGGCTGCTGTGCCGCTGGAGTTTCAGCGCGACATCATCAACCACCTGACCGAGGATAACGTCGACACGGATCACCTGATCTATCTCGGAGGCGGCATGATGTCCGTTATCCTGCTGAGTCTTGCTCTGAAATGGTTGCTGGGCTTTCGGGCTGGCACATTGGGCGAAGACATGATCCGCATGATCCGGCAGCGGCTGCTATTGCGCTCATCGGATCTGGGTGAAACGGGCGGGACCGTTCGCAAGGGAACAATGACCACCGCAATCTCGGCCGAAGCCGAAGAGCTGGGCAAATTTGCAGGCGGGGCGTTTTCGGACCCTGTGGTGCAAGTGGGAACTCTGATCAGTGTGATCGGGTATATTTCATCGACGCAGCCGGGACTTGGCCTGATTGCATTTTCGATGATTGTGCCGCAGATCGTCATCGTTCTGATCTCGCAGCGCAAAGTAAACACCTTTGTGGCCGAGCGCGTTCATATCCTGCGCAGCGCGACCGACAAGCTGACGGTCGAAGATATCGACGCCGTCGCACGAGACATCGAAGCGCAGTTCGACGAAATCTTTGAGACACGGCGACGTATGTTTTTGTGGAAACTGTCCGCCAAGTTCCTGCTTAGCGTTATCAACGGCGCGGGCACCGTCGGCGTTCTGATGCTGGGCGGTTATCTCGTTTTACAGGGCAAAACGGATGTGGGCACTGTGGTCGCCGCTGCCAGCGGCCTAAGCCGTATCCAAGGACCAACCGCCTTTCTGATCGCGTTCTACCGGCAAGTCAGCTCCAATCGCATCAAGTACGAGTTGATGCTGGAATTGTTCGGCCCCAATCCTGAACAATATCGGAACCCAAGAAGGTTAAGATAAAAAAAGACCGCGCGGCCCCTGCCGTCGCGGTCTTTTTCATTTCCATCAAGGCAACCGTTTAGGCGCGCTCGGAATATTCCATGGTTTCGGTGTTCACGACGATCATCTCATCCTGTCCGATGAACGGCGGCACCATGACCTTAACACCATTGTCCAGAATTGCCGGTTTGAACGAATTCGCAGCGGTCTGACCTTTGACGACCGGCTCGGTCTCGACGATCTTGCAGGTCACTTTCTGGGGCAACGTGGCGTTTAGCGCCTCGGATTCGTAGAACTCGACCACGATGGTCATGCCGTCCTGCAGAAACGGGCGGCGCTCGCCCAGCAGCTCGGCAGGCAGTTCGATCTGTTCGTAAGTCTCAGAGTCCATGAACACCAGCATACCGTCAGATTCGTACAGGAACTGCTGGTCCTTCTGCTCTAGCCGCACACGTTCAACTTTATCCGCCGAACGGAACCGTTCGTTCAATTTTGACCCATTCCGCAGGTTGCGCAATTCGACTTGCGCAAAAGCACCGCCTTTTCCGGGCTTTACATGATCGACTTTTACGGCTGCCCACAGACCGTCATTATGCTCAAGCACATTGCCGGGGCGAATTTCGTTCCCATTTATCTTGGGCATGACATAAATCCTTCACAAACGGTTGATGCGTAAGTTGCGCTCCCTATATCTGGCGTGGCTGCACCTGGCAAGACAACGAGACCTTGTGCTGCAGCTGCAGCAAGCCATGCAAATGACGCAACGCAACTATGCATATTAGGTGTATCCGAATCGCACTTAATCGGTCATAAGGACCGTCACGCCGAAAATGCAAGAGCAAGAACAACAAGGAAGACGAGATGAGAGATTTCGTTGACGGCACCGCCTTTAACAATGAGCAAGGCAACCGTGCTCGTAAACTTTTCGCAGCCGTTGTGTTGGCTGCACTGGATGACGCAATCGCCGACGATAAAAAGTACGGCAATGGCCCCGAACAGATCGCTCGGTGGGCCCGCTCGCGCGATGGTCGCGAGGTCCTGTCTTGTGCAGGGATTGACCCGAACGAACGCGTTGTCAGCGGACTGATGGAGTTCGTTGGTCGTGGTGTACGCACCTCGGTCGCCCTGTCGCGCGAAGAGAGCGAGCGTCGCAACGCTGCACAACAGGCAGAAGCAGCCTGATCAAAACTTCTGGTCGAATGAAAAAGCGCGCTCCTGCCACTGGAGCGCGCTTTTCGTTTGCCCCAAGCGTTGCGTCAGAAAAACAGCAACCACTGTCGCGCGACCCAAACCTCGGCGCACAGCATCATGGCAAAGAACACCTTCGCCGACCATGCCATGCCCCGCCGCCACAGTAACAGATAAGACACCGCGCACACTGTCAGTGACACAGGTGCCACCCAATAGGCGTGGTGTGCGCTGTCCCAATAACTGACTGGGCTGTCAAAGACCCACGAGCTGAACGGCCAGAACTGGGGCCGCCCGTCCCCGGCATGCAACAGAAAGTCCAGTAACAGATGCAGCAAGCCAGCCGACGCGCCGACGATCAGCGGCCTGATGCGGAGCCAGCCCCCAGCCAATAGCACCAATCCCCAAACAAAAAATGAGTTGTCGATGGCGAATACGGTCTGCCATTCCGTGGAATAATAAAGCTGACCGAAAACCACCTGCTCAGGAATCCCCAAAACGAACAAAGACACCCCGGCCATCAGGTAAAGCGACACGTCCGGCAGCGCAGAGCCTAGCAAAGTAGCCCACAAAATCCGCCCACGAGGAGGATTGGCAAAGGCAGCAGCCCCGATCAAAAGATGTGCAGGTGTGTTCATCCGGGGCTTTTCCTCAGCCATCAAATCGGGTCATGTGCCCTTCAGGTTATAGGAGACTCGGCATGGTTCGCGCCATCATGATTCAGGGCACCGGCAGCAATGTCGGCAAGTCGGTTCTGGTGGCAGGATTGGCCCGAGCCTTTACGCGGCGCGGCCTGCGTGTCGCACCGTTCAAGCCGCAAAACATGTCAAACAATGCCGCCGTCACCGAAAACGGGGGCGAGATTGGGCGGGCGCAGGCATTGCAGGCCCGCGCCGCCAAACGACCAACGCATACCGACATGAACCCGATTCTGCTGAAACCTGAAACGGATACCGGCGCTCAGGTCATCATACAGGGCCAACGCGCCGGGACGATGAAAGCCGGAGATTACCGCAAGGACAAATCCAAGCTGCTGAGTGCTGCCTTGGAAAGCTTTGACAGGTTGTGCGACGACGCCGATCTGGTCCTGATAGAAGGCGCCGGAAGCCCGGCTGAAACCAACCTGCGCAAAGGCGATATTGCCAACATGGGCTTCGCCTGCGCCACCGGGGTTCCGGTGGTTCTGGTCGGCGACATCCATCGCGGCGGCGTGATAGCCCAGATCGTCGGAACACAGGCCGTGCTTGACGCGGGCGATCTGGCCATGATCCGGGGCTTCGCGGTCAACCGTTTCAAGGGCGATGTTTCGCTGTTTGACGAAGGACGAGATGACATAGCAGCGCGAACCGGATGGCCTTGTCTGGGCGTCGTTCCTTGGTTCCACGATGCGTGGCGTCTTCCAGCCGAAGACATGATGGACATCCGCTCGCATAGCGGTGGGGCCTGTAAAGTCGTGGTCCCGCAACTGGAGAGGATGGCGAATTTCGACGATCTTGACCCCCTGTCCGCCGAACCGGGCATCACTGTAGAGATCGTGCCTGCTGGTCGCGCTCTGCCTGGTGATGCTGATCTGGTGTTGTTGCCGGGCAGCAAATCGACCATAGGCGATCTGGCCTATTTCCGCGCGCAGGGCTGGGATGTGGATCTGTATGCATATGTTCGTCGGGGCGGCCATGTCTTAGGCTTGTGTGGCGGGTATCAAATGCTGGGCAAGACAATCGCAGACCCGGACGGGGTGGATGGTCGCCCGGGGACTGTCGAAGGCTTAGGCCTTTTGGATGTCGACACGGTGATGTCGGGGCAAAAGACGCTCACCCTGCGCAGCGCCCGAACTGTCCCGGGCGGAGAGCCGGTACAGGGTTATGAAATTCACATGGGTAAAACCGAGGGGGCCGATTGCCGACGCGCCTGGTTGGAAATTGGCGGGCGGCCAGAAGGCGCCACCGACAAGACCGGCCGCATTCGTGGCAGCTATTTGCACGGCATCTTCTCTTCTGACGCATTTCGCGCCAGCTACTTGTCACAGCTCGGCGCAGCATCGGATTTAGGCTATGAAGATGGGGTTGAGGACACACTCGACGCGTTGGCGGACCATCTTGAAACGCATATGAACCTGGATCAACTGCTGGACCTTGCAGAGAGTCCTACGCACGGATAAAGGTCAATCCGGCTTGTGTTCGGCAAGCGCCCGATAAATCTCGCGCCGGACCATTTTGCGGACGTTGCGCGTAATCCGCTCACCCAGAACGCCTTGCAGTTCCTCACGCACAACCTGCGCTATCAGGTCACGTAACGCGGCCTCATCAAGGGCGGTTACGTCCCTGGGCTGTTCAGTGGATGATACAGCGGCAGCGGTCACTTCGGGATCGCGAATGAACATTGCCTTCGTTTCGGAAACCTGGGATTCGGCCTCGGGCGCAGAGTCATCATTGTCGGCGCGGACATCTTCCTTGGCGCTGCTTGCTTCCTCATCCGCGCTCCATTCCAGCGACGTCGTGCGCGTGCCGGAATACTCGTCCTCGCTGTCGCCGTCCGGTTCCCACTGATCTTCGGTGCGGGCAATTGCAGCTTCCAGCGCCTCAATCTTCGCGCTCAAACTATCCGCTGGGTCAGTGCTTTGCTGTTCTTCGGCGACAGGTTCGTCACGCTTAACAATGTCGCTGGCACGCAGGACCATTGGCTTGATGGACGCATCCGCGGTGTATTCCGCCTCGTCTTCGTCCTCCGCTGCTTCGCTTACGCGCAAAGCATCCGTTAGGACCAAGCGACCCGGCTTTCTGGACATGGCTGTTGGAACAAGGTCCGGGATCTTGCGGCCTTCTTCACCGACCAGCCGTTTGATAGAGGACAAAACGTCCTCTACGCTCCCATTTACCACCTTGTCCGTCATCTTTTCACTACCACTCTGTCCTCAGAATCGAGTGTAGCCAAACACTTCGGACCTCACAACCGTCAGCTTGGACCCTCAGTCGCGACGCAACGCTTTCAGCACGCGATCCAGATCCTTGCTCTGCTTGCTGACCTGCGCCGGCGCGCGCTTGACCAGGTTGTAGTAGAGCGTCGGGTCATAGATCTGTACAGCAAGACCAAGCCGCTCGGCCGTTAGCAGACCTTGGGCCTGCAGCAAATCATAGGCCGCACGTGATCGCTCTGTGCGTGATCCAACCTCGGTCAACTGCGCGTTCAGCAAGTCCTGCTGAGCGTTCAGAACGTCCAGCGTGGTCCGAGCGCCCAATGTCGCCTCTTCCCGGATACCGTCAAACGCGACCTGCGAGGCGCGAACCTGTTCCGTCGACGCCCTCAGACTTGCGGTTGCGGCCTGAAAACGCGCATAGGCATCTGCCACGCCCTGCGTGATGTCTTTTTGCACGTTCAACAGGTTTGCGCGCGAGGCGTCGCGGGTCGCCATAGACCGACGCACGTTTGCCGCCAGACGGCCACCAGCATAGATCGGCTGGTTGAAGTTCAGCGAAATCGACGCGTCTTCGAGGTTGTCATCATTGTCATAGCTTTCGCGAATACCCGCATCCGCGTTCAGGCTCACGTTCGGGCCAAGGTTGGCACGCTGCTGCTGCACGGCCAGATCAAATGCCCGCACCTCGTGCTGCGCGGCCAGAATTGCGGGGTGGTTCCGCTGAGCGAAGGCGATCGCTTCAGATTCCGAACCAGAAAGGTTCGGCAGGCTGGGTTGGCCCGCTGTCGCTCCCGGCGCCTTGCCCACGGCGTTCACATATTCCGCCTGCGCGCGGCTCAGGTTACCGCGAGCAATGGCAAGTTCCGCCTGAGCACTGGCAAGCTGCGCTTCGGACAGCGCAACGTCGGTTCGTGTGACTTCGCCTACGTCGAAACGATCCTGAGAAGCCCGAAGTTCCTCGGCGGACACATCGACATCGTTAAGCTGAATCTGAACGGTTTCTTCTTGAAGAACGACTTCCAGATACGCATTCACGGCGCGGAACAGGACAAGCTGTTCAATATCAATCAGGTTCTGACGGGTGGACAGAACGATTTCCTGTGCAGACTGTTTGCCCAGAACCGAGAAGCCGCCATCATAAATCAATTGGCTCAGCGTCAGTCCGGTGAAAAAGGACGATGGTTCGTTCCTGACTACGACGTCATCCGTGGTGGAACGCGTGTAATCCTGACTGACCTGCACCGTCCAGTTGATGATCGGCCGCAGCGCAGACAGGGCAATTGCCACATCTTCGTCCGCTGCACGCAGCAGCGCGCGGTTCTGTTCCAGCAATCCGCTTGTGTTATATGCACCAATGAAGGCGTCGGTCAGATTATCTGCCCAAACCGCCCGTCCCGGAACAACGCTGAGCGCGATACCAGCCGTAAGCGCCAAGGCCTTGACCAGCTTACCTCCCGACTTAGAACTCATAACGAAATCCTCTCAAATCAAAATTACGCAGCCCTAGGCGCAGTTTGCGCCTTTGTTTTCAACTAATCAAGGCAGCAGAATAATCTGCCGTAGAATTATAGCGAAAATGCACGATCCGCGGAAAATGCCTGCAATACCGGCGCATTGGCATTAAAAGCATGGCGCCAGGTCACCCGACCTCCGGATTTATGGCCGATGCGGACCGTTCCCAGCTCACCTTCCATGAAAAGGCAAGCAATCCGGCCGTGTTCTTTGAGCTGATCAATAATGGCGTCTGGCACCTGCTCGACCCCGCCCTGGATCATGACCACGTCGTAAGGCCCATGCTCGGTCGCACCTTGCGCCAGCGGTCCGACATGCACGATGGCGTTGTCTGCGTCCGCCTCCATTAGGACAGTCTGAGACTCGGCCGCAAGGTCCTCGTCTTCCTCGACACCGACAACCAATTGCGCCATGCGCGCTGCAACTGCTGTTGAATACCCCATTGCCGAGCCGACATCCAAAACAATTTCATCATTAGAAATGTTCAGCGCATCCAATATCTTAGCCAGGGTCCTAGGCTCTAGCATACAGCGCCCCGCACCCATATCTATCAATCCTTCGACATAAGCCGCCTCGCGCTGGGAATCCGGCACGAAGTTCTCTCGTCTCACGTTCAACATCGCGTCGATAATGGGAAACTTGGTCACATCAGAGGGTCGAATCTGTGTATCAACCATCGTGCGGCGGCGGGCTGCGAAGTCTGTCATTGGATCGCTCGTATCTTTCCCTTGGATGATGCGCTTGTGCCATATCAAGGAGGAACCAGCAACGGCCAGCGCAGAGAACTTTTGCCGCAGAACCAATATTTCCCGCGCACCTACAACCAACCAGAGCGTTCTGCATGAATTTTTGAGGCACCCCTCTGGACGCCCCAGACGAAAGCTGTTAAAACGCCCCCCACACCACAGCAAGTATTTGATTTTACTTGAAAAGGCGAGTTGGCGGAGTGGTGACGCAGCGGATTGCAAATCCGTGTACACCGGTTCGATTCCGGTACTCGCCTCCAAATCTTTTTCCCCTTAAAAACAAGCGTTTTTCTGCAACAGTTGGGCGGAAAAGGTTAGGACAAACGGAGAACAGAGTTTTCGTCTGTGACCGCCGAAAACCGTCTGTAACCGCCCCTGTCGCGGAAAGTTTGCGGAATGAACTGGCACAATTGTTCCCAATCAATACGTTGGATGGACCCGGATGCAAAAACGTCTTTGCCCCAATAGCAGTTGACCATTTGACAGGACACTAGCCGTGAACAGACCCACGAGTACACTGAAGGCCGAGGCCCTTGCACTCATCGAAGCAGCCCTCGACGTGAAGTTCCGGGACGATGCCCTTCGCTCCGCGCTTCAGGCAGCGGCCGCCTTGGCCCAACCTCAGAGCGCAGCCGGTAGAAGCCATCTAGAGTATGAGAAACTTGCCCCAGGCGGGAAGTTGACTTGCAAGGCCAACCCGGGGCTTCTGATGCGTCATGGTCGCCGGGACGGGCGAGTCTGGTTCTTCCGCTACCGCAACGATGTTGGGTTGGAGAAAGAATTGAAGCTGGGCGCATTCCCCCGCGACCTCTCTGTAGCTGAAGCCCGAGTAGAAGCACAACGCCTACGGGAACTTCACAAATCCGGGCAGTCCCTGACCCTGACGGAACCTGAAATCACTTATACGATGATGGATCTCTGCGATCAGTACATCGCAGAATATGCACTGGGTGTTAATGCCCATACCGGGGAGCCAATCAAGCGGTCGGGCAAGGAAGACGCCCGACTCCTGCGACGTCACATTATCCCACATCACGGCCAGACCCCTGCTACCGAGTTTGATGGCGACACCATTCGTAGCATTCTGGCGGCGCATTCAAATAGCGCACCGCCGAGGCCCAGAAGGTCCGGGCGGTTCTGTCGACAATGTTTAACGTCGCCTGCGGTCGAACGGCAAAGATCGCCTACCCCAACGGAGCATGGCTTCCGCAAGACCACCACAACCCAACCGATGGCGCGATGGCGCCCGCACACACGGCCAAGACCTTCTGCCCCGAAGCAGACCAAATGAAGACCTTCTTGGAAGGATTGGAAAAAGAAGTTTACGGCGACGCCCTGCGCCTGCAACTCCTGACGATGACTCGCGTGGGCGAAGCTGCGCAAGCGGCATGGGCGGAAATCGATCTAAACAATGCCCTCTGGCATCTGCCGAGTGCGCGGGCCAAAAACAAACACGGATATACGATCCAACTTTCCAATCAAGCTGTGGCCCTCCTGAAGCGCATCAAGGATGCCCAGCCGGAAGGAACCGAGTTCGTATTCCCAGCCCCACATGATCACACCCGTCCCGTCGCCAAAGCCAATGCCATTCGCGGGGCATCACGCATCCGCAAGAACGCCCACCTTCCCGATGGCTTCTCCACTCACGCGTTGAGACATGCTGGGCTCACATGGCTGAAAGAGAACCTCTGCCCACTCGACGTGCGGAACGCGATCACCAACCACCGAACCAAAGCACAGAACGAAGTGGTCGATGGTGGCTACACCAAAACCGCAGACTTTAGTGATCTCTCTCGAGATTGGTTACAACGCTGGGCACACCATATCGACGCCCTGCAAGGTCAGAACGTTGTCAAATTGAACCCGACTCGGCTCTCGAGCAACTGACAGCGTTTTGATACCGATCTCTGATATGACTTCGCTCCTGTCACAGAGGTAACAGATTGTAACCATCTGCCAATTATATACTTTTCCCTTGTGCGCGCCGGCGAACGTTGCAATACTCCGGTCACGAATTTTGTGATTTGGGCGGCGGTACTAGCGCACCGACCAATGAAAAAAGAGCCATTATGGTGATCCCGAACAAGCCCGCCGGGGGTGACGAGATAGGACAGGAAGTCCGAACTGCATACTGACAGGCAAGCGCGTCAGTCCCTGCCGAAGCGTATCGCAAATCCTTAAACCTACTCTGTGAGGGGATTTCGCTATGGATGCGATACACAAACACGACACCACACCTTTCTTTGACGCTGCGCGCGATGAGTTCCTGCGCGACGCAACGGTAGCCGAAGCCCGCAAAATTATGGGCTGTGGCGCTACGGTATTGTACGCGATGATCAATCGCAAAGAACTCAGTGCGTATAAGATCGGCAGCGCGACCCGCATCCGCAGAGCGTCGCTGAATGCGTTGCGCAATGTTCCTTTTGGGTCGGAATGAATAGATATGGACATCATCGACTTCAACCCGCAGCGCAACTGCACAGACAGTCCTGTCACCAGCCAAAAACGACCTGGCGGAACCCGCTTTGACCAACAGTTCACACGCAGACCTGCCGATTTGTATCCGACCTATGACGCTTGCCATGTGGTCCATGCTCTCAAAGATTATCAGTGGCTTCCGCCACGGCTCTGGGAGCCACACTCAGGCGAAGGCCATCTGACCGACGCTTTGCGGTCCTACGGCCACGAGGTGTTTGAGTCCGACCTTTATCCCCGTCGCATAGGAACCAAGCAACAAGACTTCCTGAAGGCGGCAGAGCCGCCGGAAGGCATCGGTGCGATTGTAATGAATCCTCCGTTCAATGCGATTGACGCCCACCTGACGCATGCGCTGTCGCTAATGATGCCCTTGGGCGGTGTCGTTTGCCTTCTCTGCCGATCTGACTGGGCATTTGCCGCTAAGCGCGAAGAGTTTTTGACCCGAGAAGATCATGCGGGAGAGATTAAGTTGCTATGGCGCCCGCGATGGGTGCCGGTAGACCAGACTAAGCATCAGGGTCGTTACAATTACTGCGTACAGCTTTGGGACGCATCCCCATTCGCCCCTCCCACCGGAACGAAGATAATCGGTACGGGACGCAAGCAGAGGGAGCCGAAAGAATGAGATACCTTACACATAGCCTGCGCATTAAATCGCAGCTTTCAAACGCCAGAGCCTTTGGACGAATTTTGGAGTGTGCAACAATCGCTGCGATTGAAGGCGCTGCTTCGCATGGATGGAGCGAAATGGGCTCACGGTCGGACAGCCCAAGCCTTAGATCGCGGTCGAACACCACAACCCCTACGCAAACCTCATTTCAATCGGCTGATTTGCCGAAACCCGAATTCTCAGTAGGTGTAGTCACATGACCGACCAGAACGAGAAAATGCCGTCGAATCCGGGCGCTCGCAAAATTCTTGACCACCGCGGCATCGAATTGGTCGTGCTGGAAAAGACGGATGGTCTACCTTTCACCAAAACAATCCGGCGGGAAAATTCCGGGGGAGACTGGCAGTCCGAGCAAGCCCCGAAAGCACTATCTTATATCAACGCCAAGCGCGTGAAGCTGTCTGAGACGGATACGCTTGCCGACGCCGCGCGCATCATCAAGGGCCTGAACAAGTTTCAGGCTCTGTCGATGGGGCGGCTTCCAAAGGGTGTGCCTGATGACACAGACGTGCCTGTCGTTCTTCAGGGGACGCAAGGGACTGGGGAACACGGTCGGGACTACGTCCACCGCACGGCGGAGGATTTCGCCTACGCAACGGGTGTACCGGCGCTTCAACCTTTCGACTTCGACGAAAAGTCATACCCGAGGCACATAAGGGACCGGGTGAAGGCGCTGGGTGGGCCGTGGGAGGCCGTCTGCCATGCCGTGCCAGAACTAAAGGACGTGGAGGTTTTGCGCCGCCCCAGCACGTCTTCCGGTATCATCGACAACCGGGATGGTGAGACTTACCCCGGCGGCGGTGAGCATGCATACGTGGTCCTGTCCGACGGTCAAGACGCAGAGCATTTTATGAAGACTGTTCGGGACCGACTTTGGGAGGCGGGACTTGGGTATGCCCGGGTTGTTGGCGGTGGTCGCGCTTTGAAGTGGTCCATTATTGACCATACAATATGGATGCCGCAGCAACCGATTTATGAGGCCCCGCCGACATTGGATCCTGCGGAGCATCTGAAACAGACCGGACGCATGGGACAGCTTCAGCGTGGCGCGGTGAAAGTCTTCGACGTGAAGACCCAACTAAAAGAAGCTGCGGCGGGCAAGGTCGCGCAACTTTGGGACGCGGCGGTGGCTTCATCAGAGATTCAGGCCGAGATTACGCGCCGCAAAGATAAATGGGTCGCGGAACGCGCCCAGAGCCACGGCGTGACCATTGCACAAGCACAGGCATCGCTGGCTTTCATCATGGAGTACCGCAAGCTGGACTTGGCGGAACAACTGATACCGCTGAACGACAGCAAACTGGGTAAGCCGACAGTTCTGGACGTGCTGGAAAACCTAACTTCGTGGGATGGAGTCCCGATTGCCGATCCGATTGAGGGACCGGGCTACGGACGCCAGACTGCCAAGATATATGCAAATGCCGCTGTCGGTCGTCCCAAGATCAATTCCAAAGCCCACGGCGGCATTCTTTACGACATGAACGACTACGCAGCGGAGGACATTGCGCGGGCCGTTCAGGGCGGACTGGACCTCGACCGTGTGGTTCGTGTGCTGGGAGTGCCGCAGGGGGTCGTGACAGAGGCTCTGGCGCTACTGGTCGGACGCGGTGTGTCCGTGAATGCCCGGGCCAAGGAGCAGGCTCTGCGGCGCTCACAGGTGGAAACCATTGCACGCGCGGCGCAAGCCGTTGTGGAGTTCGGCGAACAGCCTTTGCCGGGATTCGATGCGCCTGACCCCGCGCATCTGGACGGGTTGCGCAAGATTGCGGCGAAGCAAGAGCCCGAAGGTGCGCCGCTTTCTGTGGGCGAGTGGCTGGGGGCGCAGAAAGCGCGGCTGGCCGAGGCAAACCGGGCATTGGTTGCTTTAGGGACCGGTACTGCGGATGGATTGTCCAGCACAGACAAAGGCGCGTATGGCCCGCTGGGCGTCCAGAGCATGGCGGATTTCATAGACAGCGTTAAGCCCCGCAAATCGGTGGTGAAGCCGTTAGGCTGGTATTGCCAGACCGTGAACGCGGTGACTGCCAACCCAAATGGCGGCAAGACGGCCATTGCGTTGGAAGTGGCGTTTGCAGTGGCACTGGGCGAAGTGTTTCACGGGCGGCAGTTGGAACCGATGCCCGTCTTGTATTTCGCGGGGGAGAATTACTCGGACGTGCGTGCGCGGATTGTGCTGATGTGCCTCGAACGCGGGATCGACCCGAGGAACGTCCCAATTGATATTCGTAAAGGCGGTTTCAGTTTCGCAGACCACGCCGAAAAGGTTCTGTTCTACACCAGCCAGAAAAACTACGGGCTAATTGTGGTGGACACGCTGGCAGCGCATTTCAGCGGTGAAAGCGAAAACGACAACACACAGATGCAGCGGTACTTCGACAGCTTCGGCAGGGTCGCCAACGGCCCGGGCAATCCTGCGGTGGTGGTGCTGGCCCATCCCTCTGCTGAATGTGCCAAGTTGGAACCGCAGCGGCGGCTTCGGGAAATGCGTCCGCGTGGTGCGTCTTCCTCTTGGGGCGCGATTGACAGCAACCTGAATGTTGCAGTGCTGCCGGGCGGTATCGTTCAGGCGCATCTCAGCAAGCGCCGGTCCAAACCCGTGCCGGACGTATATTTTCGCCTGAAGCCTTTGTCCGACCCATCCGTGATTGATGGGGACGGGGATGTTGAAGAAAGCGTCCGGGCGGAACCTATGACGCGAGGTCATGCACAGTTCGCCGCTGATGATCTAGGAACGCGCATTTTGAAAGAAATTCAGAAAGACGCGGCGGTGTCTGTCAGAGGGCTCACGGATGCCCTTGCGGCGGATGGACAGAACGTTGCGCGCGGGACAATGCAGAACAAGTTGAACGATCTGCGAGAGGACGGACTGATTGATGTGACCGGCAAGAACCGCACCGTCCGCCGGTTCTTGACGCAGGCCGGTCAGGCGCGGTTGGACGAAGTAGACGAGTTTTGATGCCTGGCCTTACCTGCAAAACACGGACTGTTCAAATTCCAATACTACATCCTTCGAATTTTTGGACAGTCCACCTAGGGGAGGAAACTTTAGGTTTCCCCCTAGGGACACTGTCCATGCGTGAACACCATATTTTTATGGCTCAAATGGGTAGAACCCGGCATTTGGACAGTCTTTTGGACAGAACACGAACAGCGCTTCTCAAAGTCAGCAAGAAGAAAGCCGTTTGGACAGTCGGAGACACTAACCTTAGGTTGGCTACAGTTCAGTCGCAGATCAGATACACAAAGTTCCTTGGTCATAGACGGCTGCCAACTGAAAACTGACAGCTCCGAACAGACTGGACGATCTATAGTATCCTGAAGTCCCGTAAACCGATCAGAATACTTGAAATTTCCAATCCCTCCTCCGGCACATGCAATGGCGCTTCGACCCCGCAATGTGGCATACTCCAAACAACAGGCAATCACACATAGCGACGCCATAAACAGAGAAAGGGATGAGTGAGGCAATAACGGTGTCTAAGAACCCCACAGCCGCCCCCAAGCGGACCCCGCATCCCAACACCCTGCGGGCCTTGGAAGAAAACCGGCGCAGGACCCAATTCGGCGGGCCTGACTCGCCAGCGACCTGTGCCCGCGACACCTGTGGCAGAGCCGCATGGGGCAAATCTCCGGGCGGTTTCTGCTGGTATCACTCAGGCAACGTCAAAGAAAAACGGGAACCGCGCACCTCCGAAAACGGAAAGAAGAAGCGCGAACTGAATCGATCCCGCAAGATGGCCCGCAGAGACCTTGACCATGAGCCACCGACTCCTCAAGAACTGCGCTTTGCGGCAAACATGGTCCCGAAGCTGAATGACCCTTACGACAGGCCCAGACTGGAAATGATTGTGCGTGATGTTTTTCGAAACCGCATCGACCACAGGTCCTACCGCGCCCATCTAGAGTTGCTGTTGAACCGATCCTAGCTTCAAATACACATTATTCAGGTCATGGACCCTAGAGCGACATTGGAGGGCATTTCACCAAGACTTTTCTAGGCTGAAGCGCCCGGTAAGCACTGTGAAACGACCTTTTCTGCGGAATCTGCTCTAGAACTCAAATCACACCAGTGTAATTGATAATAAGATTCAGTGGCTTATTCGCCTAAACACCCAGATTGCTCACGGACTTCATCTCCGTGCACATATCGAACCATGCGCAGAGCTGCATATCGGCACCCGTCCCCTGGCCACCCCCTGATCACCACAATCGGATGCGAGCACCAAAGCCGCACAAAATATGACTCCGAATTTTCACGTAACAGATTGTGACCTGGTAACTTCAAGTCGCCCAGCTGCGGCTTTGAGCTGGAAAGTCTGTTTCTTAACGCAATCAGAGTCTTGGTAAGATGGCAAATCTGTCCGAGTTGCGTGACGAAGGCGACCAATGCGGGTACGGCGAACATCATGACTCCAGGTTGGCCTAGTCGCTCAACATTATGCGGCGCTGCGGCACGATTTCCCGAAAGCGGTCGTTCAGAATAGTCAAAATGGCCGAAATTCAATCCGGACTTTCGCTGCGCCAGTTTCGAGCGTCTTACATGCGGACGAAGCAGTCGGTGGTACTGGAGCGGTTTCAGAAGGTTTAGAACCTATCGCGCCCAAGAATTCGGTGCTCAGATGGCGAGACACCAGTGGCGGTCTTAAATGCACGGCTGAAGTTGTTGGCTGTCTCGTATCCAAGCGCAGTAGCAATATCGGCGATGGTGCCAGACTGCAATGAAAGTAACTCTTTCGCCCGGCTTACGCGAACATCGGTTACTATGCGACGGAATTGCGCGCCTTCTTCCTCGAGCTTCCTTTGAAGAGCGCGAACACCAAGCCCGAGTGCGCGAGCGGTTGCATCAACCGAGATTTCTTTGTGGTGGAGTTGCTGTCGGGCTATTGCGGCAACCCGACCAGCTATTGTTTCAGGTGGTCCGCCGACGCGTTCCCTCGCAACATCGTCAACCGTCACAAAACCGCGAACGCGATATTGCCTTCTGTTCTCGACCAAAAGCAATGAGCTTTCGAATTCCACACCCAACCTTGGTGCGTTCCAAACTATGGGACACCCATATGTGTCTTCGACTTCGACCGAGTTCGGTACTTTTGCAAAATCCAAGAGAACTGCCGTAGGCGTCCATTCCTTACCTAGGTACTCGCGAAAAATACTTAGGAAAACGCCGATCGCGGAAAAAGCTATATCGGCGTAAGCGGGGTGCTCCGGCATTCCGAATTTGTAGCAATAGCGCGAACGTCGGCCAGAGGCTTCCAGCCATGCACGATCAACTGATGAGTGCAAAGGCATAACCGATGTTGCGCGACGTAGCGCGTTACCCAACGTAGGCGCGGACAGGACATACTCTCCCCAAAGCCCGTAGTCTGCGACCGTTAGGTAAGGAGACCAAAGCAAGCCAATGTTTTGATGGCCCGCCAATCGAACCGCCTCCTCGACGAATGTCGCCAGCGAATGCTCGGAAATGTATCCCGACCGTTCTTCGATAAAGTGATATGGAAGGTCAGCGACATCCATGGCCTTCGCTAATCTTTTTTCTCCAGCGACCTCATGGACAAACTGCGGCATCGCACCAAGCGCCTTCGCTGAAATCATCGGTGGCAGTGCCATTGAGTTCTCCGGAAATGCGCCTGTCGTGAAATGATACGCATCTGCGTTTCGGATGTGCAAGTCTCGCGAAAACCTCAAGGGAGTAGTCACGAATGAAACAGATGGGCACATTGTTCACAGACTTATCGACCAAGTGTTTAGTTGCGGCCATTTGCGTCGGCGGCGCCGCTGCTCAGGTCGAGGCGCAGGAATTTAACGACACGGGCGACATTCTCGCGCGCTCGGCGCAGGTTGAAGACATCGAATACAAAATAATGGTGCAGCGCGCGACGCAAACCGCGATTTGGGGCATGCCTGCTGCAGGCATGATCGACTTCCTGAAAGGTATTCGCCGAGATCTGGGCGGGGATTACAACGACATTGTGTATCTCAACAAACCGTTCGACTCCAAACACGGGTTTCTGACGGCCAATGATGTAACAGCTTACGCATGGGCGTCCATGACATCTGAGCCCGGGCCTTTGGTGATCGAAGTTCCGGCAGCAACAGACAAGGTCAATTACTTCGGTACGATTGTAAACGCCTGGGATGTCCCGATTGCCGATGTTGGTCCGGACGGGTTCGACGAAGGAGAAGGTGGTAAATATCTCATGCTGCCACCCGACTATGATGGCGACATGTCAATCGAGGAACTGACTGACGCGGGATACTTGCCGTTCGAGACAGACACTTACGAATACGGGTTTTCATTCCGCCCAAAGCTGACCAACGGCGCGACTGATGCGGACGCGGCTGAATACGCACAGACGATAAAAGTCTACTACCTGTCAGAAGCCGACAACCCACCACCGAACACCTATCATGAAGCCTCTGAGGTTCCCTACGACTCCCTGCCGTACTACAACGAAACCTTCTTTCAGGACCTAAACGACTACGTCCAGAACAACCCAATCCGTCCTCAAGACAAAGTCATGGTGAACTTTCTGAAGGATCTCGGGATTGAGAAGGGTAAGCCGTTCGAGCCAACCGAACTTCAGGTGAAGGCAATGGAGGAAGGTCTGTTGCTGGCTTATGCATCCATGCAACATTATTTTGTGACGCCAGGCAAAGCGATGTTGCCGCTATGGGTGGACGAAAACGGCGACATGAAAAGCCAATGGCTTATCTGGGACTTTGCAGAGGGTCAGGCCGAGCTTGGGTTTCCTTACGAAACTGAAACCGAAGTGCTTGTCGATGCCCGTGCCGGCGGCAGCTACTTCTGGATTACCTATTTGCCGAAACAACTTGGCGGCGGGACGTTCTACCTAACTGGTCTGCGCGACAGCGAAGGCGAGATGTATGACCACAATCAGACTTACAAGCTGAACGTGCCAGCGGACACACCCGCCGAGGATTTCTGGTCAGTCATTGTCTATTCGATGGAGACCAAGAGTTTCATCCGCGACGTCGATCCTGTGGGACTTTCCGAGCGCGACACCGACACGATGCAAGCAAACGAAGATGGTTCTTACGACATCTACTTCGGGCCTGAAGCGCCAGAGGGCATGGAAAGCAACTGGATCCCAACCACCGAGCCCTACTTCCTCCTGTTCCGCCTCTACGGCCCTGAAGAGGGCTGGCTGGAAAGCGGCTGGATGCTCGGAGATCTCAAGAAGGTCGAGTAGCTGAAACTTTTCGCAATTGAATTCGGACACTGACCGGTATTGGCACAAACCAATTGGTCAGTAATTGGAGAGGCGGTGTATGCCTCGGGACACCGTCTCTCCACAACAAACACCAAAGTGCCAAGTCGCGACAAGCGCATAAAGGCAATGAAAATGGGAGTTTCAAAATGAGAAACATTAAGACTTGTATGACAGCGATTGCGATTGCACTCGCAGTCAACACGGGACCGCTTAAGGCGCAACAATTTGGCCAAGAAAGAGCACGAGCGGTCGGTGAACTGACAGATGAAGCGGTTGTGTCCGCTCTGCGCGAAGATGGTCGCGTCTCAATGAGCGGCGGTTTTTTTGAGACCGACAGTGACGCGCTAACCGGCACGTCACCCGAGGTGTTGTTCAAAGTTGCCAGCGCGATGGCGACGCTGCCTGAAATGCGACTGGCGATCGTGGGCCATACGGACTCGGTGGGTGACTTTGCATACAACATTGACCTCGCTGAGCGCCGTGCTGCGGCCGTACGCAATGCACTGATGGGCGAACCCTACAACGTCGCGGCGGAACGTCTGGTCGCCATGGGAGCAGGTCCAATCGCGCCTGTTGCCTCGAACTTGTCCGAGGAAGGACGCGCGCTGAACCGGCGCGTGGAGTTCGTTTTGCTGAACGAAGATATGATTCAACAAAACGAGGGCGCAAACGAACAAGTTGCATTGCCTCCACAATCAGACAGAGAGTTCGCCGCAATCGTACCGCAAAACGTTTTGACACCGGACAGAGTGAAAACAGAGACACTTGGCACACTTGAGTTTTTCGATGGCATGCCTTCACCAGATACGGTTGAGAAAGTCTTCGACAATCTGGACTTGATGCGCGCAACGACTGCTTTTCTTGATGGCATGAAAATCGCGTCTCTGCGTGGAATGTTTCAAGGCTATGAAGATGTAGGCGCACAACCCAATGATGTCGTCATTGCAGAAAATCTTCTGGATGCCAGATCAATCTGGCTGACGCCTAATACAACGACTATTTACGTTGGTTCCAACGTTGATATCTCCGAAGGTCCTATGGTCATAGAGGTGCCCGCTGGCATGTTGGGCCTGTTGGACGACGCAGGGTTCGACTACGTCGCAGACATTGGCGCGCTTGGTGCAGACAAAGGCGAAGGCGGGAAATACCTGTTGATGCATCACGACGATGAAACTGCAGTGCCAGAAGGATATTTTGAACTTCGTACAAGAACAAATGAACACTGGTTGCTGCTGCGTCGCTCCCCCGGGGCAGATGGTGACACAACAGGACCAGTTGCAGAGATCAAGGCAGGGCTGAACATCTATCCGCTCAGCGCAGCCGACAATCCGCCATCGGAGAACTTCATCAATATCTCCGGCGTTCAGCACAACACAGTCCATGCCAACAACGAAGACTTCTTCGAGGAGATTCATGTAGCCTTGGATAACAATCCGGTCGGCGCTTTTGATCCAGAAATTGTTGGGACATTTGCTTCCATTGGCATCAAAAAAGGCGAACCGTTCGAACCGGACGCCAGAATGAAGGGAATCTTCAAAGAAGCAGCAGCCATCGCAAACGCGACAGCGCGTGCGATCACATATGCCTCACGGGATCCGGGGGTGTACTTCTATGAAGATCGTCAATGGAACTCGCCGTTCCAACGCCAGAGCTATCTGTTCCTTGAGGATGGCGCGCGTATTCTGGATGATCGGACATACTTCTTTTACATGGCGACAGGTATCACACCTGCAATGACTGCGCCGCCGGTTGGCACCGGGTCGGTGTATGCAATGACGGCCCGCGACAAAGATGGGGAGTATCTGGATGGTTCAAAGACCTATAAGGTAACGCTTCCCGCGCCGGTCCCTGCCAAGGACTTTGCGTCATTCATGCTCTATAGTGGGCAGACTCGTTCGATCTTGGAAACAGACCAACAATCCGGAGGGATCGACTCCAACCGGCCCGGAATAAAGCCGAACGACGATGGTAGCTTCAGCATCTATTTTGGACCGGAAGCGCCGGAAGGTTGGGAAAACAACTGGGCGCAAACAGTTCCCGGTCGAAGCTTCAATGTTATGATGCGCCTTTACGGGCCGCTTGAACCATGGTTCGACAAAAGCTGGCGGCCCGGTGATTTGGAACTCGTGGAGTAGTCTTGGAAGTTTAGGCTAGACGAGCAAATGTCTTATGGCGAACATGGACGCTCCAAGAAATTGGGGCGTCTCCAAAACCGGCCGCTTTGGGCTCAAAGCGGTCGATCAGCCTGAATTATGCGAGCGACAGCTTCTTAAAATTGACTGGCGGCTTATTGGGCCAAGTCCGTAAAAACACCAGATCAACTCGATTTTTGCAACGTCTGCTTTTGGATCTGGGTCAAGATGCGATCTGCTGCGTCGCCGCAAGTCCGCTTCGAGTCCAACTCGGACATAGCATAATTGTTTTGCGTGCGCTCGCGGCGCAGATTTCGCTGCAAGCCGATCTGGAAGAATGGCTGCACCACTACAACCAAGAGCACACTCATCAGGGCAAAATGTGTTGCAGAAGAATACCCTTCCAGACCATGATCGAGAGCAAAGAGATCAGGAAGGAAAAGATCCGGAACCAAACTTAATCTGGCATACACCACAGGAAAAACGGCCAACTGTCAGATCACATCGGAACCACTACATGTCAGTACATCAGCGACGCCGAGCAAACCCAGGGCTTTCCGATACGCCATTTCGCCACGCGTTCAACCCCTTGCAGCGTCGACAAATCCGCTCTCCGAACCCTTCGCTCCAGAATGGAGTTCTGCAACGAAGACACGGGCGTTCTTGCGGCACGTCATTGTGGGCGCGAGCCATGATCGTATCTGCTTCGTCGTCGGAGTCTTCCATCAGTTCTTAGCCTCGATTTCTGTTTTGGTTTATACAGCGACTGGAAAAGAAAGTTCCGAGCCCTAAGCCTTGAGATTGAAGGAGCTGCCCATTTCAGTCTGTCCAATGGGACGGCCTGTAATCCGAGGGGTTTTAATAGGACGAACCGGCATTCCTTCGTTCTCAGCAGCTTGGACAGCGAAAGTATACCGAGAACCGTTTCCGCATCCTCGCGGTAGGGCTCGTTGATCTGATGATATGTCGTCTGCCTCAGAGATGAGCGACTCCGAGTAGAGGTGCCGAAGTTGAGTCTCTGAAACGCCATCCGCTTCCATAATCAATTGCACCATGGGATCGGCCAAAAGTTGGTCGAGCAAGAACTGCGACAACTGCTTTGAAGACAATTTATCCTTTGCGCGGGCTCTCTCCAAATCAGTAAGAGAAACGGTCAAGGTACGCGCCAGACCGGGGTAAGATTTCCGTGGATGCAGACAGATTAACACCGAGGCCTTCCAGGCTTCTGGGTCCGAATAATCTGGTGGTGCGGAAAGCTCAGTTTCTATGTCGTACTCGCCTGCCGGGAGTAATTCGTCGAAGCCAGGGAAAGTAAACGGCCTGGAAAAGACTGCGATTGTCTTGCTGATTATCTGGTTCATTTGGGTAATTCTCCTTTGCTGATACCGCTCGCTCGGAGATGCAGACAAGAACAAGCCACCCACTCCCGGCAGGGTATTATCAGTTTTGAGGTTTAGGCTTTGGTTTTTCGGGGACGACGTCAGGCGCTTCAGACGTAACTTCTTTTTTCGGCGCGTCCGCATCGTTTTCCTTCAGTGCGGCAGCCGCTCTGGTCGTCAGGTCTTTGAAAGACATCATTTTGATCCTTTGATTGTCCGCAACACCCACGAGCCCAGATAGGGTGTGAAAAGTGAATGCGGCTACGTCCAATATAGGGATTGGGTGCCTCATTTACTACGTAAAGCCGTAGAATAAGACGGATGGCTGAAGCAGAACCGAGGCGGCGGCACCTTGGCGCGCTATTTTCGATTCGAGTATGGGCGATCAGTGTTCGCTGCGTTGCAGTCAACCAAAGCGCTATCACCATGGAAGACTTTTGCTACATCGGGTGCAGCCATGCCGCGCGAGAGCGCGCTATACTTCATTCTCAGCTTCACCTCGCCACCAGGGCGAAGCAGCCAATTGGTGTTTTCTACAACGATATGATCACTGGTGGCTCCGACGAACGTGACGCCAGCAGGGAATATTAGACCCGCCGCATCAGTGTCCTGGAGTCCGATCGCAAGGATCGACCGAGTATTCGAAGGACTGTCTAAAGTCACACACTGCATTGAAGGTATAGGATAATTCATTTGCAAGGGATTTGGATTTGATTTGGTCTTCGTTTCGATCACTTCCGCCCAAAGCGTAAAAACATCTGTGTAAAGCCCGTCGATCGCGTATCCCGAAACGGGATCGGTACCCAGCAGGATGGCCTCACCCAGACGCAGGTTGTTGATCTTTCCGGTCGCCCCCTTGCCAAGCGCCCATGGCAAACTGGCAGAGCCGCCGCCTGACACTGTTTCCAGAGCGGGTCCACTTGCAAGTTCGGTGTCGGCGGCAAGCGACGAAAGCAATTCCATTGCCCCTGCAGAGGGTGCCACATGACCCAGACAGGCAAAATTTGCGCCAATCCCCTTCAGAGAAATCCCTTCCATTCTAAGAATTTGAGACACAGTGCTTTCAAGGTGTTCAGGCAAGATGCCATCCCGCATATCCCCCATTTCCACCATCAGGATAATATTGTGAGTAATGTTCTTCCCCAGCGCCTCGATGGCCAGGCTGGCGATAATGTCCATCTCAGTGTTGAAGCTGACATCGCAGTTATCAAGGACTTGCGCGACCTGGCTCAGCATGGGCGTTCGGATCAAGGATATGGAGCACGAGATTCCAGCATCGCGCATACGCATGATATTGCTGATCCGCGCGTCCGCCAGCCCTGTCACGCCACCTTCAAGCATAGCATTCGCAATCTCAGGATGACCGCAAACGGCTTTTGTCACACCTGTCACCGATATTCCGCGGGGTCTAAGGTGGTCGACCAGGAACCGTGTGTTGTACCGAATTTTGTCCAGATCAACGTCGATACGCAGCTTGCTCATTCAATCGTCGTAACACGTACGGGTTGCAGGCGCGGAAAGGCAGATAGAACCATATTCACCAAGTTTTTTGGAGGACGGTTCAATGCGTCAGTGACCGGGAGATACAATTTGCAGTTGTAGTCTGTGATGGCCTTTGAAATCTCAACATCATTCATTCCTTCATGGTTGATCGTCATGCCAATTACCTCTGTGTTCGCAAATGCCTCGATCAGGGTGATTTCATCGCAAGGGGCGGGCATAGTCATGTTGGGGAAATCACATCGACGTTTTCGTTTAGGCGCGTGTTGAAGAATAACTGCATGTGGCTGACTGCCTCGCAGAATGAAGGCTGATGTGCAAAAAGCCGGATGGCTTAGCGCGCCCTGGCCCTCGATCACTATTACATCCGGGTGCTCACCCTCGGATGCCGCAACGACAGCGCGCTCAAGTTCGCCACAACAAAATTGCGGCGGCACCGAATCCATCGCGACACCATACTTGGCGCCCTGCATCAAGCCAGTTTGGCCGGTGCTGACCAAAACTGTTTTGATCCCATGCGCGTTAAGTGCGCCGGTCAGGATTGTCGCGGTTGTACGCTTTCCAATTGCACAATCGGTGCCGAACACCGCGATGCGGATCGCCTGGACGTCTCCAATACTGCCATCTAACAGGCGCAGGTCGGGATTTGGCCGCGGCTTGCGAATGTCGCGTATCGTGACATCGTGAATTTTGGCAAATCCGGCGAGCTCCTTGTCATCGCTAAGAAATTCATGCAGCCCACTGACGATGTTCATTCCGAGCGTTATCGCATCCAAAACAACTTCGCGATCCTCAAGGGACATTCTGCCGCTGGCCGGCGCCATTCCGTAAATAAAAGTGTCGGGGATCGTAGCTTCATTAGCGACGGCGGCATCAAGATCATCGAAGATGGGAACCTGATTTGCGATATTATCAAGCACTTTGCCACTGTCACAACCGCCATACGTGCTGTCGATCACCGAAAGAACGCGATAGGCCTGTGAATGTCGAACGAGACCATTAGCCGTCTTGCCATCGATCTTTGCGAAGTTTCCTTCGCAATACACAATTGCAGTCGGTGTATCTGTCACGAGTGTCTTGCGGTGAAGCTCTGGAAAAACTGCTTGTTCAGGCGCCAGCTTTTGCGCGTCGCTGGCAATGAACTGCTTGGCATCCGACGCAATGGGTACGGGTTTCATATTTGTTCCTTTTTAGAGTGTGAAACGCGCGTCCTTGGTAAGGACGGGCAAAAATTGTGAAGTTTGGGAAAGTGGGCTTTCTGTCTGAATTCTCACTGGTTCAGAACACACAGCCCTTCTGATCGATGATAGTTTTTGTGGCATTGCCACCCATTGCCGGATCGGTCGATATGGGCATTTGCCGGTAGCTCGATTGCATTGCAGCGATCACCGGACGCCTCGTAGCCACGTTCGCATTTCCATCCAACTCCATGGATCGCGTCATCGTAGAAAGCATTTTCAGGCACAAAGACGGCATCGCACCGTCCGTCGCGCTCAAAATACCCACGCTCGCACGTCCAGGGACGCCCGCTGGTTGATGCGTTCAGAAAAGCGTTTTCCGGCACCGCTACTGCCACGCATGCTTCTCCGTCTTTTTCGTAGCCACGGTTGCAACGCCATGCAGATCCATAAGTGCTATTCGTCAGGTAAGCATTATCCGGCACCACGATTTTCTGGCAGCTATCGTCTACTCTTGTGTATCCACGCAGGCACCGCCACCTCTCACCTGATGGATCGAGATATCCACCCTCAGGCACAATCACTTCAGTGCATGAGGTGCCGCCAACTTCAACAAAGCCATGCATACATGCCCACCCTGAGCCATAGGTTCTGTTTGTGGGGTAGGCATTTCCCGGCACGACAATGGCCACGCATTCTTCGCCTTTCAACCGATAGGACAAATCGCATTTCCAACCGTCGCCATACTTTTTGGGATGCGCGTTATCCGGGATCGAATTTGTTTCGGCCGATGCGGGACTTGATGAGATAAAGGAGCCCGCCAAACTGCTGAAGACGACAACAAACAACGCAGCCATTAAGTGAGCGCAAAACCGGTACTGATTTTTTCGATTTGCCCTGATGCAAACGGCGTTGTCCGAATGTTGAGTGATTGAGTTACGATCCATCCAGGTTCAGCCCCTCGATACAGGCCTGCGCCAGGTCTTTGTTAGGAGTTTGGGATCCCGGCACCGTTGCCCAGCCAGCCGCCATGACGGCATCCTTCTGCTTGAAAGAAGAAGCCTCTTTGATCGTCGTTATTTTTTCGGCGCGTTGGGCGTCAGTTCTCGCCATGTCGACGCAGACCGGAACCAACGCAGCGATTACATTGTCGCGGGACATGGCGTTGGCCATCTTGTCCGCGCTACCGCCGGTCATCCATCCACCCCATGAAAATCCAACGACGCCTACGAAAACCCCGCCGATCAGAGCACCGTAGATTCCGGGTTTAAGCCATTCGGGCGTGTTCATAATCTATTCCTCCTGCGGGGAAAGCGCCGCATCGCTGTCATTGTTAGATGTGGCCAAGGTCTGGTCGTGCTTAAGCGCCAGTTCAAAATCTTCTGGGTCAATTGGGCGCATTTCCGTGCGGCCTGGCTTGCTGCCTTTGCCCCGAACTGTCAGGTAGGTTCCGGTTCTGCGATAGGCTTCGAAACTCAGGCCCTGCAGTAGCTCTTCTTCGACAACTACTTCATACTCGCCTGCAGGAAGTACATCCGGGTAGCCGGACAAAGAGAACGGATTTGAAAACGTCACCAAAGAACTGGACGATCTTGTGCTCACCTTTGTCCTCCATTTAGTTTGTTGGATCTTCCCCGCGCAGTCTGCCGCGGTACACGCTCGTAAGCGCCGCGGTAGTACTGGCGTTGTAATTTAGAATAATGTGCAAATGTCAGGCGCGCGCTGATCGATGTTAGTCGGCGGCCAATGACCTGAGATTTTATTGGAATCTCAAATGCATTTGGTGCCCGAGGATCAGGCACACTGCCAAAAATTGACTAACCTGCGTCAGTGCAACGATGTTTGGATTCCGGCAACGTGATGTGTGTTGGCGGGATATTTGCTGGCGTGTTCTTAACGAGTAATTGAGAAGCGCAGGAAATCCAGTACCGCAATCGGACTGTATTTATCTTGCGCTTCTTTTTCAGTGAAATCCCAAATCTGCCGAAGCGAATTCCGTCTCTAACAGGCAACGATCATCAAAATCCCGGCATCGCTGTAGGGGTGAACTTATTGCTTCAACAGTGGCCCGGCCTGATCCAGATAAGTGGGGTCAAAACCGGCCAACGTCACCAGTCCTTCATAATCATCAAATACCACTTGCCCGGATTGAAAAGTAACCAGCCCCTTCTCCCGCAGTTGCCGTAGGACACGATTAACATGTACGGCACTCAGTCCCAGTGCATCGGCAAGGTGGTATTGTGTCAGTGGGCAGGCGTATCCCGTCTTGCTTGCCATCCCGACCTGAGACAGCCTCACACCAAGTTCCAATAGAAAATGCGCCATGCGCTCACCCGCATCTCGCCGTCCTATGTTGACCAGGTGCTCAACCACCATCGCTTCATCTCGAGAGACCGCCCAAAGAATTGCTGTCGCCAGCCGGGGCGTTTGCGCAAATGCGTCCAGGAGATCATCCACTACTACTTCAATGGCTTGGATTTCCATGATTGGTTCTATGCTGTGATCCGAGGTGTGCAGCAGAACGCTTCGCAAGCCCAGAAAGTCACCCGGTATTTGGAAATCGACGATCTGACGCGACCCGTCAGTCTGGGTTTTGTAGGAACAAACCCAGCCCGAGGCCAGAATGTAGGCAGCCTGCTCTGATTGCCCTTGATGCACAAGGTCACGTCCGGCTTCAAAGGTTCTGCGACGCTTGTGCAGGCGTGCCAATGCCGCAAGTTCAACCTCAGTAAGAGCGACGAAGTTTGAAAGCTTTCGGGTGAGTGGACTGTTTTTGATAGTGCGCAAGTGTTCTTCCTTCATCGATGAGCAGCCCGCGAAACTATCCGACGCCAAGACTGCTTTCGATCAGTTAAGTATACAGCAATCTATGCCAGTATGATGCAATTCATTGTGGCGCTTCCTTGCTTGGACGCCTGTTAAAAAAGGACGTCTACCATGGCTGACCGGCAAGACCACTCTGGAATGGCCGCACTCTCAATTTGTGAAGCGCTTTTGCTTGCAATCAAAGATCGTGAGCTCCTGCCCGAACATGAAATTGTGGGAGTTCTGCGTGACGCAGCTGCTGCCCACGAAACAGCGGTCGGCAATAACGATGAAAAGGATATGCACCAGGCCGTCGCCTTTCTCATTAACCGGATCATTGCTTCCGGCTATCGGGTTCGGCAGTAGCATAAAGTCCCGTATCGGAAAAACAAGATTATGCTCGTCAAAAAAGCTTAACAGCAAGAAGACACAAAATTGGCGTCTCGTTTCTAATCAGTTCAAACACGAAGCAAAAACCAATGTTTCAATACTTGCCATATCCCGCGTCTTGCTCGTCCGACCGAGCCGCGGCGAAGGTACGGTTCCCGTTAACGCAAATACAACGGCTGCGAATGACCTGATTGGTGACACTTGCCGCGACGCAACAATAAGTATGCCGCGACCGCGAGCAAGTGCTGCTTTAGCGAAGGCTCCAGATCGAAAGACGGCAAAGCCAGCTTACCGTGAGTTCACCAAAGCCCAGATTTCGCTTGCGCAGCGAACGGCAGGAACGCAGGCAGCAGCAGCATCCGAGGGGTGCACTGGATGTCTCCTTTGGGCCGTCCGTGATGTATCCTCTCGCCATGCGACAGCTGATACTGCGTTGCCTCTGATGTCGGCAGGGAGCCCTTTTTGACCAATGCCGCGCGGTGTTCTAACCGGAGCAATCGGTGCATTTCGGCCATTGAACTTTGTTTGCTCGGAATGGATGTTGGAGTTCGTGTGAATTCCGCAGATGCAAGCCGGCCTAACAAATTCTCTGCACCGTTCTACGCATCTCCGTATAGTGTAGTTGTTGTGAAGTCGCAGGGGTTCGTATCGGCGGATAGCCACCCCGAAAGCGCAGTCAAGGAGAGGCGTTGCCATGAGATCGCGTAGTGACATTACCGCTCTGAAAACCCTGGTTATATCAGGCGGACACACGTTGTCGCTGGTCAGTGGCGATGTCGAAGACCGAGTTACATTTCAGCTCGAACGCTTAGTTTCGGAAGGACTGGCTACGCGAGATTCACCAAAATCCGGACAAGGTACAACATACCGCATCACCGCGTTGGGTAAAAAAGTATTGCAGGAATTTGAAGATGATCAAAAAGGGTGACGGTATGAAGCGGATTTTTTGCAGGATATTTGGGCACAAGTGGCGCGTTCGCTGGGCATCGACCTACCCCTTTCATCATTGTCTTCGCTGCGGGGTGGGTGGAGATATCCACTGCAATGAAGTTCACTAAAGGGGGGTAGGAAACACAGATCCAATCGCGCCATTGCTTCGAAAAGCAGCGAAAGACAGTGTTTGCGATTTCAGGATCTACCACTCAGCGGCCAATATGGCCGCTGAGTGGAGTTGCTTAAAAGCAATTTACTGCAATTGCAGATTTTCGGCGGACGTCTTGCCGCGCATCCGGTCTTCTTTCAGATCGAAGCCGACCTTTGCGCCTTCTTTCAGGCTGTCGAGGCCGGAGCGCTGAACCGCGCTGATGTGCACGAATGCGTCGCCGCTACCGTTATCCAATTCGATGAAGCCGTAGCCTTTAGTTTCGTTGAACCATTTTACTGTTCCGGTCGTCATGAGATTATCCTTTCAATGACATGTGCGCCCGCCGGGATTGGCCGGGGCTGTTTGCTGCGTTAGGCAGCAGGTTGGGTGAACTCACCAATATTGGAGAGCATTCGCATAAGACCGTCCTGCGCTTGGGCGGGGTCGATCTTGTGTTTTTGGTGCCCGTTCCGCTGACGCGTTGCGTGACCAACCGTTCGCGGTTTTGGCGACGGCGCAATTTTGGCAGCACAGGGCTTTTGCGGTTGTGCAACCCGACTGCGTTTCGCAGGCTCGGCTTGCGTTTCATCGCCATTTGGCAGCCTGTTGCCGATCAGCTTTTCGATATCCCGCAGGAGGGGCATCTCTTCGCGATCACACAGTGAAATTGCGGTGCCGGTTCTGCCTGCGCGAGCGGTCCTGCCGATGCGATGCACGTAGGATTCCGGCACATTCGGAAGCTCATAATTCACCACATGAGACACATCGTCGAAGTCGATGCCCCGTGCCGCAATATCGGTTGCCACAAGGACGGTGGTCGCCCCTGTCCGGAACCCCGCCATGGCGCGTTCGCGCTGAGGCTGGCTTTTGTTCCCGTGAATGGATGCTGAGTTGATCCCGGCGGCAAACAAATACTTGCAGACGTTGTCAGCCCCGCGTTTGGTGCGCGTGAAAACAACGGCGCGATGCACGTCCTTGTCCGACAGAATGTCTGCCAATACACGGCGTTTGTCCTGCTTGGCCACATGCCGGACGCTCTGCGCGATCCGTTCAATCGGCTTTGAAACAGTCGCCACCTGAACCTCTGCCGGATCGTTCAGGAAGTCATCAGCGAGTTTTCTGATCTGCCCCGGCATTGTTGCCGAAAGCAGTGCCGTCAGGCGAGCCTCGGGCAGTTTTGCCATGATCTTGCGAATGCTGGGCAGAAAGCCCAGATCCAGCATCTGATCAGCCTCATCCACCACAATGGCTTTGGTTGCGGACAGGTTGATAACGCCTGTGCCAAGGTGGTCGAGCAGGCGTCCGGGTGTTGCCACCACAATGTCCACACCGCCGCTGAGAGCCTTGATCTGCCCGCCGGGGCGTACGCCACCGACAACAAGTGTCGCCGTGATCTGGCTGAACTTGCTGTAAGCGCGGATGTTGTCCACGATCTGCGCCGCAAGCTCGCGCGTCGGCGTCAGGATCAATGTCGTGCACTGTTTCGGAGCGGGTTTTGATCTCTCACGCTCAATCCGATGCAACAGTGGCAATACAAATGAGGCGGTTTTTCCTGTGCCGGTCTGGGCAATGCCGATCACGTCGCGCTCAGATTGCAGCAGCGGAATGACCTTGGCCTGAATGGGCGTAGGGGTCGAATATCCTTGAGCCTTGATGGCCTTCAGGATGGGCTCGGCAAGGCCGAGGGTGTCAAATGTCGTCAAAAGCGTTTGGTCTCGTGCCATAAACGCGGTTCACCGCTATCGGCACTTGGTCTCTCTAATCTACTGGGAAGCTCGTATGAAATAGCCGCCGTCGTTTCGTTGCTCTCAAGGAGCTATTCAAGACAACGATCTGGGAATCACGGGCGAGAATACTTTGCCGCTGATTTGGTCATCCACACGCGGCGTTGCGACTCACCTACAGGGCAAAGGTTAAGAAAGCAACAACTCATTTAAGAGCAGACATTTGCCAAGGTTACGTTTGTCCGCAAGGCCGGAATAGCAAAGTCTTGGATTGAATGTCCGGTTTGCTGATTGCCGCCATGTCCTCGGCGAACGGAGTGGCGGATTTGTCCGCAACTCAAACATTGCTTCCACAAAATTTGCTGCGCTTTGCATGAACGACCGCTGTTTCTTCTGCGGCGAAGCTGGAAAACTTGGTCGACTGCGTCGCTGCATCCACGAACTTTTTGCGCAGATCGCTCGCGGCATGGGCTCAAGGCAGTCGCCTGAGGTTTTCGGCTAGATGTCAGCTAAGCGGCGTTCAGAAATCACTCAGCAATAGACCAGAACAAGCCAGCGTCAGTCTAGGATCTAACCGTCCCCCCTTTAAGAACCAGACGTTGATCCACAACCCTTAGCAACGGAATTTGGAACGAGGGCACTACTTGCAAAATCCATATTTTGATTCGTCTTAGGCGCGCAATCGCCGCTCTCTGCGGAAATTGGTCCATAAGAAACGCTAAAGTCCCATTCTGCGGAAAGTATTTTGTTCTTCGCGCGCCGGTACGTTGCAAAACCCCGGAAACAAAGGCATTTGTAACAATATGTGAATAAAGGCTCACCGCTTGCAAATCCGTGTACACCGGTTCGATTCCGGTACTCGCCTCCATTTTATTCTAAATCATCGACTTAGCTCTGTGGTGCTCGAGTTTAGCACTTAGGCAATAGCGCCCTCCCCGCGCCTAAACCCATCAAGAAATGGGATTTTTGTTCCCGTAGGCCTTACCCTGCTTCTGTTGCTAGAAGAGCGATCCTGCCCACAGGAGGACCGCTGCGCGCCCGGTGGACAAGCGCGCGGCGGCAAGGTGACGGACTTCATGAATAACTAAACGGCGTTGCGACCCTGAGGGACGACCTCGTAACCTGGCTCTTCGGGTTCATCGTCTTCCATCTCGGGTGGAAACCCTGGGGCGCTGACATCCAGCCCAGTCGCATCCTCCAGGCGCCGGATGATGTTCGGCGAAAGCTCCCGCTCTCCGTAACGTGCGATGGCGTCGTCAAAAATGCGGATCATCAGCGGGTTCATTTCAAGCGGAACACCGGCGCGGTCTGCCACCTCCTGAAACAGACCGATGTCCTTTTTCACAAGGTCCATTGTGAATGAGATATCCCGCGATCCGTTCAAAATGACCTGGCTTTCTGTCTCATGGACAAAGGATGTACCCGAAGAGATCTTGATGGCCTCATACGTGGTATTCAGGTCCATACCGGCCGCCTTGGCGGTAACCAATGCTTCGGCGCAAGTGATCAGATTCGCCGTGGCCAGGTAGTTTGTCAGGACCTTCAGCACCGAGGCCGAGCCGAGATCACCGGTGTGCAGGATACGCCGGCCCATTGTCGTCAGAAATGGCAGGATACGCTCAAAGGTATTCCGGTCACAGCCCGCAAAGATCGAGATGTTGCCCGTCGCAGCGCGGTGGCACCCGCCCGACACAGGGCAATCCACCGCTGCGCCCCCGCGCTCGATAACAAGGGCACCTAGCCGTTTGACCTCGGCCTCGTCGGTGGTAGACATCTCCATCCAGATCTTGCCGGTACGGACATTGGGCAGCATCTCTTGCATCACCGCATCCGACGCGGCGGGTGATGGCAGGCAGGTAATGACCGCATCGCAGTCGCGCATCAACTGCGCAGGGTTTTCGGCGGCCTTTGCACCCCGCGCTACAAATTCAGCGACCAGATTGGGATTCAGATCATGTACGGTCAGGTCGATCCCGTTGCGAAGCAAGGATCCCGACAGTTTGCCACCCACATTGCCCAGCCCGATAAAGCCTACCTTCATGCGACATACCTCTCTTGTTTAGGGCATGGCAGCATGACGCTTGCCCCCAAGTCATGCCGCCCAGCGACGCTGTCAGGTCGCTTTTTCACTCTGGTAGCGCAGATATCTGCGAGTCGCTTGACAATCCCCTGCCGGGTGCCGCATGTCCGATCCGTTGGTGTCCATCTGAGGATGGATGAAAAGGGAATGTGTCAGCGGATCTTCCGTGAAACACAGCCGCCCCCGCGACCGTGACCGGAGAGGGTGCCCAAAGCCACTGGCCAAAAAGGTCGGGAAGGCGGGACATCTGACAGGGCTATGCCCCGATATCCGCAAGCCGGGAGACCTGCCAACGCCCGAAGATGTAACCGGACGGGGTGTTCCGGTGTCGGGTCCATGTCGCAACGCGTGGCCCGCATGAGACCCCGTCCCCCACAAAGAGGATTTGGGGGGATGAGAGACGTGACCGATACTGCACCAGTCGAGCTGCTGGTCTGCACCACTTGTCGCCGAGGACTGCCCGTCGAGGACGACGCGCAGCGGCCCGGCGCATTGCTGCACAAAGCCCTTGAACAGGCCACGCTGCCAGAGGGCGTTGTCCTGAAAGCCGTAGAATGCCTGTCGAATTGTGATCAGGGCTGTTCCATCGTTCTACGCGGTGGGCCCGAACGCTGGACGTTCGTGTATGAGCACCTGAATGAAAGCGACCATGTCGAAACCATCGTCGAAGGTGCGACCAAGTACCTTGCGACCGAAGACGGCTTAGTCAAATGGCGCGAACGCCCCGAACATTTCCGCAAAAACTGCGCGGCCCGCATTCCCCCGATTGGAGCCCAGAAATGAGCAACTTGGAAAAACTCCCCGTCACCGTGATCACCGGCTTTTTGGGCTCGGGCAAAACAACTTTGGTTAAGCACCTGATGCAGAACCCGCAGGGCAAACGTCTGGCCGTGGTGGTCAATGAGTTCGGCGATGTTGGCGTCGATGGCGACATCCTGAAATCCTGCTCGATCCCGGATTGCCCGGCAGAGAACATCATGGAACTGGCGAACGGCTGCATCTGCTGCACCGTGGCCGACGACTTCATCCCGACCATCGAAGCTCTGATGGCGCTGGAGCCGCGTCCCGATCACATCCTGATCGAAACCTCTGGCCTCGCCCTGCCCAAGCCACTGCTGAAGGCGTTCGACTGGCCCGATATCCGTTCGAAAATCACCGTCGATGGCGTGATCGCGCTGGCCGATGCCGAGGCTGTGGCTGCCGGTCGCTTTGCGCCGAATGTCGAGGCCGTGGACGCTCAGCGTCTGGCCGATGACTCGATTGACCATGAAACGCCCCTATCCGAGGTGTTTGAGGATCAGATTTCCTGCGCCGATATCATCCTGCTGACCAAGCCGGATCTGGCCGGTCCCGAAGGCGTCGCCAAAGCGCGCGAGATCATCGCCGCCGAGTCCCCTCGCCCGCTGCCTGTGGTTGAGGTTGCCGAAGGTGCCGTGGACGTCCGTGTTGTGTTAGGACTTGAAGCGGCTGCCGAGGATGACATGGATGCGCGCCCCAGCCATCATGACGGTCACGACGACCACGAACATGACGATTTCGAAAGCATCATCGTCGAACTGCCCGAACAGGCCGACCCGGCCGATCTGGTGGCCAAAATCGAACGTCTGGCGTCTGAACTGAACATCCTGCGCGTCAAAGGCTATGCCGACGTTCAAGGCAAACCGATGCGCCTGCTGGTGCAGGCCGTGGGCGCGCGCGTGCGTCATCAGTATGATCGCCTTTGGGAACCGGACGAGGCGCGCCGCTCGCGGTTGGTCGTCATCGCCGAGCATGACGATATAAAGGAAGCTGAAATCCGTGATATCCTTGTGGGTGTGAAAGAGGCCGCCGAGTAAATCATGCACGTCGTCTTCCGCGAAAGCCACGGGCTCGAGGAATCCGAGACCCCGACCGATCTGGGCCAGAGCCCGGCGGATTTGGTGGTGCTGTCTTTTTCCGACAGTGACCTAGGCGCATTCGCGGCGGGCTGGCATCGCGGTGGCGGGCCCGAGGGGCGGATGCCGACCCTGCGGCTGGCCAATCTGACGGCGCTGAAACATCCTCTGTCCGTTGACACCTATGTGGAGCAGACGTTGGAGGGTGCCAAGGGTATCCTGATCCGCCTGATTGGCGGGGTGCCCTATTGGGCCTATGGCTTGCAACAGGTTCTGGCGCTGGCGCAGGCCAAAGGAATTGCTGTGGCCGTGCTGCCCGCCGATGGGCGCGAGGATACGCCGCTGGATGACTATTCCACCCTGCCCGTGTCAACCCTGCGGCGCTTGGCACATCTGTGCGACACGGGGGGCGAGGTCGCAGCACAAGCCGCTTTGGCGCAGATGGCGCTGGCAGCGGGGTTGTATGCGGGTCCGGTGATGGGGGCCAAGACCATCCCCGAATGCGGTGTTTGGTGCCCGGATCGCGGTGTGATCCCAGCAGAACAGGCGTTTTCCGGCCATGCGAAACGCGTTGTGGTCAGTTTCTACCGCGCCTATCTCACATCCGCCGACACCGCCCCCGTGGCGGCCCTGATCCGCAGCCTGCGTGCGCGCGGGTTTCAGGCTGTGGGCCTGTTCGCCCCCTCGTTGAAAGCCCCCGCCGCCGCCGACTGGCTGCGCGACACCATCGTATCGCTTTCTCCGTCGGCGATCCTCAACGCCACGTCTTTCTCGGGAAAGGGCGCCTCTGGTACCTCGCCCTTGGACGCAGCGAATGTCCCCGTGTTTCAGGTCGCGCTGGCCACCTCGCGCCGCAAAGCCTGGGCCGAGGCGGAACGAGGTCTGTCCCCCGCCGACCTTGCCATGCATGTCGTTCTGCCCGAGGTGGACGGGCGGATCAACGCAGGCATCGCCTCGTTCAAGGAACCGGGCAAGCGTGATCCGCATCTGGAATATTCCCGCTTTGCCCACCGGGCCGAGGAGGAACGGATCGAAGCTATCCTTGACCGCGTCACCGGCTGGCTGAATCTGCAGGACAAACCCAAATCCGATCGGTTGCCTGCGCTGGTGTTGTCCACCTATCCCGGCAAGGACTGGCAGATGGCCCATGCGGTTGGTCTGGACGCGCTGGCCTCGGCCGAGGCGATGCTGCGTGACCTTCGGGCCGAGGGCTACGATACCGCGCCCGCCGAACCAATTGCCGATACGCTTCTGGACGCGCGCATTTCATGGCCACTGACTGAGTATCAAACCGCACTGGCGGACCTGCCCGAACAACTGCGCACCGACCTGCAAACGGTCTGGGGCGCACCCGAGGATGATCCCGCCTGCACTGACGGCGCATTCCACTTCACCGCCCTGCGCCGGGGCAAAGCTCTGGTCGCGCTGCAACCCGAACGCGGCACGCCTGAATTGCGCGATGACGATTATCATGATCTCTCGCGCACCCCACGCCACAGCTATGTTGCGTTTTACCTGTGGCTGCGCAAAAGCCTTGGCGCCGATGCGCTGATCCATATCGGTGCGCATGGCACATTGGAATGGTTGCCGGGTAAATCCGTCGCCCTGTCCGCTGCTTGCTGGCCCGAAGCACTGATCCGCGATCTGCCCGTGATCTACCCCTTTATCGTCAACGACCCCGGCGAGGCCGCGCAGGCCAAACGCCGGATCGGCGCGGTTACGCTGGGCCACATCCCACCCGCGCTGAAGGAAAGCGGCACGCCGGATCGGATGGTGCGGCTGGAATCCCTGTTGGACGAATTCTCGAACGCCGACGGTCTGGACCCCAAGCGCCGTGACCGGCTGCAAGAGGATATCCGGGATGAGGCGCAGGCCATCGGGTTGGAAAGCGATCTAGGGTTGGATCAGGCCACCTGCACCGCCGAGGCGATCACCCGCATCGACCGCTTTGTGTGCGACATCAAGGAAAGCCAGTTTGGCGACGGTCTGCACATCTTTGGCCGCGTGCCAGAAATCACTGGCAGTTTCGATCCCGCGCCCTCGGCCCAATCTGAACGAAGCGCTCTGATCGACGCGCTGGCCGGAAAGCGGATCGAAGCTGGGCCGTCCGGTTCGCCTTATCGCGGGCGCTCGGACGTGCTGCCTACGGGCCGTAACCTCTATACCACCGACCCGCGTTCGGTCCCGACCCGCGCGGCTTGTGCGCAGGGCGTCAAACTGGCCGAGGAGCTTGTGCGGCGACATTTGCAAGAGGAAGGCGATTACCCAAAAGGCCTAATCGTTGACCTTTGGGGGTCAGCCACCATGCGCACGGCGGGTGAGGAATTCGCCATGGCGCTGCATCTGCTGGGCGTCAAACCGGTCTGGGACAAGGGGTCTGAGCGGGTTTCGGGGATTGAGGTTCTGCCGATCACCGACCTCAGCCGTCCGCGTCTGGATGTGACGCTGCGGGTCTCGGGCCTGTTCCGCGACGTATTCCCGACGCTTTCGGCGCTCTACGGCCAGGCGATCCGGGCGTTGTCGGCGCGGGACGAGGCCGCTGACTGGAACCCTTATGCCGGTCACGAACCCGCCGCCCGCGTCTATGGCCCCGCGCCTGGCAGCTATGGCGTGAACATGACGCAATTGTCGGAAATCTACACCGACGAAGCGCGCGCGCAGGCGGGCGAGGCATGGCTAGACGCCAGTTCCTACGCGCTGGAAGGCGAGCATATTGCGCAAGACAAGGACGGCATCACCCAGCGCGTCGCCAAAGCTGACAGCTTTGTTCACCTACAGGACCTGACGGAAACCGACCTACTGCTGGCCAATGACTACGCCACGCACGAGGCCGGGTTCGCCGCCGCCAAGAAGATTACCGGCGGCACGGCGCAGCTCTATCATCTGGACAATACCAACCCCGACACCCCCCGAGCGCGGACCCTGCCCGAGGAAATCAGCCGCGTCGTCCATGCCCGCGCCGCCAATCCGGGCTGGATCGCCGGGATGCAACGCCACGGATTCCGGGGCGCGGCCGAGATCGCCGCGACACTGGATCACATGGCCTCATTCGCGCATCTATCGGGCACCGTCGCACCGCGTCTGTTCGACCTCTACCACGATGCCACGCTGGGCAATGAAGACGTCGACGCCTTTCTGGCCGAGGCCAACCCCAAGGCGCATCAGGCCATGCAGGACCGGTTCCGCGCCTTAATGGAGGCCGGGCTTTGGAACACGCGGCGAAACTCGATCCGCGCCGATCTGGAGGGGCTTCGATGAGCGCGCCCATCGTCCAGGGCTGGTGCCCCGGCGCGCATCGACCGATGATGTCGGGCGATGGGCTGGTGGTACGGGTGCGGCCTCGGCTGGCCCGTCTGGATGCCACGCAGGCCATGGGCCTGTGTGATCTGGCCGAGCGTTTCGGCAATGGCACCATCGACCTGACCAACCGCGCTAACCTGCAGCTGCGGGGCGTGGCCGAGGCGGATCATCAATCCCTGCTAACCGAACTGACCGCGCTGAACCTGCTGGACGCCGAGCCGGGGATCGAGGTGCGCCGCAACATTCTGGTCTCGCCCCTGTATCAAGCTGGCGACATGACCGCCCGGCTGACACAGGAACTGATTGACCGGTTGGCGGAATTGCCCGCCCTGCCCGCCAAATTCGGCTTTGCCATCGACACCGGACCTGAGCGCCTGCTGGCAGGTGATTCCGCTGATATCCGGTTGGAAATCGGTCCGGAAGGCATGATCCTGCGCGCCGATGGGGCCGAGACCGGGCGTCTGATCCAAGACTCCGAAGCCATCGACCATCTGATCGCCCTAGCCGCATGGTTCTCCCAAACCTACTCGCCCGAACGCAGGCGCATGGCCCGCGTGGTCTCGAACTTGCCGCCAGAGTGGCAAGGGTCAACACCGGGCCCAGTGGGCTCCCCGCTGCAACCCGGGCCCTGCGATCAGGGGACGCTCTATGGTGCAGCCTTTGGGCAACTGCCCGCGCGCGCCCTGAAAGAGCTGATCGCGCACAGCGGGGCCCAAGCCCTGCGTGTGACCCCATGGCGTCTGGTCCTGCTGGAAGGCGGAGCGGCGATATCCGCTCCAGCCTTTGTCACGGACGGCACCGATCCGTTGATGACCACCGACGCCTGCCCAGGCGCGCCATTCTGCTCGCAAGCGCAAGTGGAAACCCGTGATATCGCCCGCGCTTTGGCAGCGCGCGTACCGGGCAACCTGCATGTCTCGGGCTGTTCCAAGGGATGCGCGCGGATGGGCCCTGCCGATGTGACTCTGATCGGGAATGCCGGGCGTTTTGATCTTGTAAATCGAGGCCGAGCGGGGGATGAGCCCTGCCAGACCGGCCTGACCGTAGAAACACTGATGAATATGGACTTCACCTGATGCCTTACACTTACGAAACCGATGGCGCGGCGATCTACAAGGAAAGCTTTGCCACCATCCGGTCCGAGGCCGATCTTGCACGTTTTGACAGCGATGAAGAGCAGGTCGCCGTTCGCATGGTTCACGCAGCAGGCATGGTGGGGCTGGAAGAGTTCGTGCATTTCTCGCCCGGTTTTGTCGCCACCGCACGCGCAGCACTGGAGGCTGGCGCACCTATCCTGTGTGATGCGCGCATGGTCAGCGAAGGCGTGACCCGGTTCCGTTTGCCCGCCGACAACGAGGTGATCTGCACCCTGCATGACGACCGCGTGCGCCCGCTTGCCGCCGAGATGAGCAACACGCGCTCGGCCGCCGCGCTGGAGCTGTGGCGCCCGCATCTGGACGGAGCTGTGGTCGCTATCGGCAATGCACCCACCGCGCTGTTCCACCTGCTGAACATGCTAGAAGACCCCGATTGTCCTCGCCCAGCCGCTATCATTGGCTGTCCCGTGGGCTTTGTCGGTGCGGTTGAATCCAAGGACGCCCTGTGGGAGGCGCAACCCGTCCCCTCGTGCATCGTTAAGGGGCGTCTGGGCGGCAGCGCCATCACCGTCGCCGCCGTTAACGCCATCGCGAGCCGCGCCGAATGACAGCGGGCAAAATATACGGCGTTGGCCTTGGCCCCGGCGACCCGGACTTGATGAGCGTCCGGGCCGACCGCCTGCTGCGCAACGCGCGACATGTGGCGTTTTTCCGCAAGCCCGGTCGCAGCGGGCAGGCACGCAAGATCGTCAACGGGATGATCCCAGAAAACGCCGTGGAATTTCCGATGGAATACCCGGTAACGACCGAAATCCCCTTAAGTGACCCGCTCTATAACGAAATGCTGTCGGCCTTCTATGAAGGCTGCGCCGCGCATTTGAAATCCTTGACGGAACAAGGCGAGGATGTCGTGGTTCTGTGTGAAGGAGATCCTTTTTTCTATGGATCTTTCATGCATCTTTACAACCGCTTGCGAACCAAAGCTGACGTGGAAGTCGTGCCCGCAATTACCGGAATGTCCGGCGCGTGGACGGCCACGGGTGACCCGATCACATGGGGCGACGACGTATTGACCGTGTTGGTTGGCACGCTGCCCGAAGACGATCTGGCGCAGCGCATGGCGCATACCGATGCTTTGGTGGTCATGAAGATCGGTCGCAACATTGACAAGGTGAAGCGGGCGCTCAGGACGGCAGGAATGTATTACAGGGCTTGGATCGTCGAATTTGCGCAGATGCCCAACCAGAAAGTGATGAAATTGTCCGAAGCTGAGGACAAGGTCACGCCTTACTTCTCGATCATCATTGTACACGGACAGGGGCGGCGACCATGAGCGGCTGGGTCAAAATTGCTGGACTCGGCCCCGGCAACGAAGGACTTGTAACACCTGAAGTTACTGCTGCACTGGATGAGGCGACGGATGTTGTCGGCTACATCCCCTATGTCGCGCGCGTCACCGAACGCGCCGGCCTGACCCTGCACGCCAGTGACAACCGGGTCGAGATCGACCGCTCGCATCATGCGTTGCAATTGGCAGCGGAAGGTAAGCGCGTGGTCGTGGTATCCTCGGGCGATCCCGGCGTTTTCGCGATGGCAGCCGCAGTGTTTGAAGCGTTGGAGAATGGGCCGGAGGAATGGCGCAATCTCCAAATCGACGTTCTTCCCGGTATTACGGCGATGCTTGCGGCCGCGGCGCGTGCGGGCGCACCGCTGGGTCATGACTTTTGCACGATCAACCTGAGCGACAACCTAAAACCGTGGTGGCTGATTGAAAAACGTCTGCGTCTGGCTGCACAGGCGGATTTCTCGATGGCGTTTTACAATCCACGCTCAAAGTCTCGTCCCGAAGGCTTTGTAAAAACGCTGGAAATTCTGCGTGACGAATGCGAACCCGAACGGTTAATTCTGTTTGCCCGCGCCGTATCCCGCGCAGATGAGGCGATCCGAGTTTCGACTTTGGCCGAAGCAACGCCGGACATGGCCGATATGCAAACCGTCGTTCTGGTCGGTTCCTCGCGAACACGCCTGATCGAGCGGGACGGAACACCCATCATCTACACGCCGCGCTTTACCCCGGACGAGGATCAGGCCGAGGTTCAGGAATGATCCAACCAGTCCAGAACCTGAGCAACGCTCGTCAGTTCTGTTCTTTGCGGCAGGACCGGCCGGCCGATCATCAAGACCGGCAAACCCAAAGATCGGGCCGCGTCCAGTTTGGCGCGTGCCCCGGTTCCGCCAGCATTCTTAGAGACAACCATCTCAATCCCGTGCCTCTGCATCAGCGCGCGGTCGTCCGCTTCGTCGAAAGGCCCGCGATCCACGACAATCTCGCAGTTCGGCAGGGGCAGCGCGCCGGGCGCGTCCACCAGCCGCAACAGATAATGATGCTGGGGTTGTGCGGCAAAGTCCTTAAGGTGCATACGTCCAACCGCCAGGAAAATGCGGCGAGGGTCGTCAGACAACGCTGCAACCGCCGCCGCAATGTCCGGAACGTGGCGCCAATCGTCACCGGCTTGGGCTGCCCAGGGGGGACGGGTCAGCGCAGCGAGCTTAGTTTGTGCAACCGCGCTGGCCTCAATCGCGTTTCGGCTCATCTGGGTGGCAAACGGGTGGGTTGCATCGACAATGTGGGTTATTTCGTTGTCATGAATGTAAGCAACCAGCCCATCAACGCCGCCAAAACCGCCAACCCGCACCGGCAAGGGTTGCGGATGCGGCTTGTCCACGCGGCCAGCATAGGAATAGATCGCGGGAATCCCCAGATCCGCTGTGGCTTGAGCCAATGCATTCGCTTCGGTTGTACCACCAAGAATCAGGAGGTTAGGCATGTCTGATACTCCGTGGTTGACCGTTTTGGGCTTGGGTGAAGATGGACTGGATGGCCTTTCGCCTGCAATCCGTCAAGTGCTGGAACAGGCCGAAGTTATCATGGGCCCACCACGCCATCTTGCATTGATACCCCAAGGCAAGGCCGAACGGATCGAATGGCCTGTCCCATTTTCCGACGGCCTGCCTATCCTGAGCGGTTTGAGGGGGCGCAAGACCGTGGTTTTGGCCTCGGGCGATCCCTTCTGGTTCGGCGCAGGCTCGGTGATTGCCCGCAATTTTGAGGCCGGTGAGTGGACGGCTCTGCCCGGCCGATCGACGTTTTCACTGGCCGCCGCGCGCTTGGGTTGGCCGCTGGAAGGGACTCAGACCTTCGGCTTGCACGCCGCGCCCCTGACGCGATTGCGCCCCCATTTGGCAGCGGGGCTTCGTGCGATACTTCTGCTGCGCAACGGGGCTGCGGTCGCAGAGCTGGCGCAGTATCTGACCGAAACCGGATTTGCCGACACCCAGTTTCACGTGATGGAGGCTTTGGGTGGCCCCCGAGAGCGATCCCACAGCTTGACTCTGACCGAAGCCTTGCAAGGCGGTTTCGACCACCCCGTTTGCGTTGCACTGGACGTGGCGGGACACGGCAACGCCATTCCCAAGGCCTCTGGCAAACCCGATGAGATTTTTGAAACCGACGGCCAAATTACAAAACGGCCCATTCGCGCATTGACCCTGTCTGCCCTCGCCCCTCAGAGAGGGGAGCACCTTTGGGATATCGGAGGCGGCACTGGCTCGATCGGTATCGAATGGCTGATGTGTGATCCGACGCTAAGCGCCACCACCATCGAACCGCGCAAGGACCGCGCCGACCGCATTCGGCGCAACGCGGACGCGTTGGGGCAAGACCGGCTGGAGGTAGTGCATGGCACTGCACCTGAAGCCTTGGCCGCGCTCCCAAAGCCCGACGCTGTTTTCATCGGTGGCGGCCTGAGCACCGCCCTTCTGGAATGGATCAGTGAAACACTGCCGGCAGGGACGCGGTTGGTGGCAAACACCGTGACATTGGAAAGCGAGGCAATGCTGACCCAATGGCACGAGAAGCTGGGCGGTGAGTTGTTGCGGATTGAATTGGCGCAGGCTTCGGCTTTGGGCCCTCGCCGCGGGTGGAAGTCATCCTACCCGGTCGTCCAGTGGAGCGTGACGCTATGATTGTCGCGGGCCTTGGTTTTTCGTCATCTGCGACGGTTGAAAGCCTGCGGGCTGCCTATGAAGCGGCAACGATAGGTCACGACGTTTCAGCCTTGGCGACGGCCAGCGACAAAAAGGGGCATCCGGCCTTAGCGGCCTTTGCGGACGCACTGGCCCTGCCCTTGCGCTATGTGGCGGCCGGTGAACTGGCCGGACAACGCACCCTGACATGCTCGAACCGCAGCCGTGCCACATATGGCACTGGCAGCGTATCCGAAGCATCCGCCCTTGCGGCCGCCGGGCCTCAGGCCCGGTTGCTTTCCCCCAGACACATATCGGACGACCGGCTGGCCACCTGCGCCATAGCCATCGGAGGACAATCATGACCGTTCATTTCATCGGTGCCGGACCCGGTGCCGCCGACCTGCTGACCCTGCGCGGACGCGATATCATCGCGTCCTGCCCAGTGTGCCTGTACGCGGGCTCGCTGGTGCCCGAGGAAATCCTTGGCCACTGCCCCGAAGGGGCGCAAATCATCAATACTGCCCCCATGGATCTGGATCAGATCATGGCCGAGATCGAGGCTGCGCACAAAGCAGGCCACGACGTTGCGCGCCTGCATTCCGGCGACCTGTCGGTCTGGTCGGCCATGGGCGAGCAAATTCGCAGGCTGAAAGAGATGGGGATCCCCGTCAGCGTCACGCCGGGCGTGCCCTCGTTCGCGGCGGCAGCGGCAGCGCTGGGGACCGAACTGACGCTGCCCGGGCTTGCGCAATCAGTGGTTCTGACCCGGACACCGGGCCGTGCGTCCTCGATGCCCGAAGGCGAGACTCTGGAAAACTTTGCCCGCACAGGCGCAACGCTGGCCATTCATCTGTCGATCGGCAATCTGGACAAGGTGATCGCCGACCTGACCCCGGCCTACGGTGCAGATTGCCCCGTCGCCGTTGTTTATCGCGCAAGCTGGCCGGATGAACGCATCATCCGCGCGACGCTGGAAACGCTGAAAGATGCGCTGGACGAAAGTATCTCGCGCACGGCGCTGATCTTGGTTGGCCCCTCATTGGCAGGTGAAGGGTTTGACGAAAGCTGCCTGTATTCAAAGGATTACGACCGCCGCTATCGCCCGCAAAGCGCGGATAGCCCGTGGTCAAGCTGGAGCCATGGCGATGACTAACCCTCCGGGCCTGTTGATCTCCGCACCGTCTTCGGGGACTGGGAAAACGACAGTCATGCTGGGGCTTCTAAGGGCGCTGGCCGAAGATGGGCTGACGGTGCAGCCGTTCAAAAGCGGGCCGGATTATATCGACCCGGCCTTCCACAGGGCGGCTGCCGGGCGCGCCTCGTTCAATCTTGATAGCTGGGCGATGGGAGAGCCGCTTTTAACAGCTATTTCCGCGCAAGCTGAGGGCGCGGATATCGTCGTCGCCGAGGGGTCGATGGGCCTGTTCGACGGTGTTGCCAAACCAGGCGAGCTTGGGCACGGTTCAAGCGCGGAAACCGCGCAGCGGATGGGTTGGCCCGTCGTGTTGGTGCTGGATGTCGGAGGGCAGGCTCAATCAGCCGCTGCAACCGCGCTGGGATTTCGGATGTATAATCCCGATCTTCCCTTTGCAGGCGTAATCCTGAACCGATGCGCCAGCCCACGTCACGAACGTTTAACGCGGCTGGGCATGGAGCGCGCCGGATTGCCTGTTCTGGGCGTATTGCCGCGCCGGGGCGACCTGACGCTTCCTGAACGGCATCTGGGCCTAATTCAGGCTGTTGAACATCCTGACCTTGAAAGCGCAATCGTCGGATATGCCGCGTTCCTTCGGGAACACGTGGATCTTGAGGCCATCAAGAATGCGGCTTCCTCAGGCCCCAAGAGGCCATCGTCATCCGCGCTGCCGCGGCCTCCTGCGCAGCGGATCGCGCTGGCACGGGACGCGGCGTTTTCTTTTACCTATCCGCACTTGCTGGAAGGGTGGCGCGCCGCCGGGGCGGAAATTCTGCCCTTTTCACCACTTGCGGACGAACCGCCCGCACCCGACGCGGATCTGGTCTGGTTGCCGGGCGGTTATCCCGAGCTTCACGCGGGCACACTGGCCGCTGCTGCAACATTTCTGTCCGGCCTGCGTAAACACGCGGAAACCAAGCCCGTTCACGGTGAATGCGGAGGTTACATGGCCTTGGGAGAAGCCCTTGTCGACAAGGATGGCACCCGGCATCAGATGGCAGGGTTGCTGGGACTGGTCACGTCCTATGAGAAACGCAAGTTCAACCTTGGGTACCGCCGGGCAGAACTGTTGGCCCCAATGCCCGGCTATGACGCCAAGACACCGCTGAGGGGGCATGAGTTCCATTATTCATCCATTCTCGAGCAGCCAGATGCGCCATTGGCACGCGTATTCGACGCTGAAGGGGCTGAAGGACCGCAAACCGGGTCGGTACGCGGCAACGTAACCGGCACGTTCTTTCACCTGATCGCGGAAGCCTCGGCATGAGCGGGTTTGTCTCATTCATAGGCTCGGGGCCCGGTGATCCGGAACTGTTGACGCTGAAGGCTGTGGACAGAATGCAAAAGGCTGACGCCGTGCTGTTTGACGATCTCAGCAGCGGTCCGATCCTGTCTCATGCGCGGGACGACGCCGATCTGGTGGGTGTCGGCAAACGGGCCGGACGTCCGTCGCCCAAACAGGATCACGTCAGCCGATTGCTGGTCGACTACGCAAATACCGGTGCGCGTGTGGTGCGTTTGAAATCGGGCGATGGAGGCTTATTCGGACGGCTCGAGGAAGAGCTTGTCGCCCTGCGAGAAGCCGGCATCGAGTACGAAATCATACCCGGAATTCCATCGGCTGTTGCCGCTGCGGCGGCGGCCGGTATCCCTCTGACCCGGCGACTTACCGCCCGGCGTGTGCAATTTGTGACGGGCCACGATGTCAGCGGAAAACTTCCTAACAATCTGAACCTGCCCGCATTGGCCGACCCAGACGCAACCACTGTTGTTTTCATGGGCAAGCGAACTTTTCCCCTTCTGGTCAAAGCGTTGCACGATCATGGCTTACCATTGGAAACCCCTGCTTTGATGGCTGAATCCGTATCTACACCCGACCAAAAATTGCACCGATCATCGGTCGGCGCACTGTCCGAGAAGTTAGCGGCAGAAATCGGCACAGCCCCAGCCCTGATCCTTTATGGTCCGTTGGCAGAGTTTGACGATGTTTGACCTGACCCTGATCGGCATCGGCTCGGGTAACCCGGACCACGTGACCTTTCAAGGCGCGCAGGCCATTCGGGCGGCTGACTTGATCCTGATTCCGAAAAAAGGCGAGAACAAAGCCGATCTTGCCGGGCTGCGCGAAGAAATCATCAATGCAGTAACGGACACACCGCCGCAAATCGCGTATTTTGACATCCCCAAACGCCGCTCGGAAGACGGGTATCTACAGGGCGTCGACGAGTGGCATGACGCTATCGCCCAGCGCTGGCGCGATGCGATTTCCGCCCATCCTGGCGCGCGCCACGTTGCGTTGCTGATCTGGGGTGACCCGTCATTATATGACAGCTCTCTCAGGATCGCGTCACGGCTGAACCCTTACCCCGAGACCCGTGTCATACCGGGCATTACTGCTTTGCAGGCCCTGACTGCGGCTCATGCCATCCCGATCAACAACCTTGGTGCGCCATATGTTGTCACAACCGGGCGGCGCATTCGGGATGAAGGATGGCCACAGGATGCGTCGACAGTCGCGGTTATGCTGGATGGGGAATGCTCATTCCAGCACCTGTCGATGGCCGATTATGACATCTGGTGGGGCGCTTACGTCGGCATGACCGAGGAAATCCTGATCAAAGGGGCTTTGGCAAAGGTCGCCCAGCAGATTGTGAACACACGCGCCACCGCCCGGGCGGATCACGGCTGGATCATGGACGTCTATTTGTTGAAAAAGCGCGAAGACCAAGGCTAGTCCCCAGTCTTGGTTCTTACCTACAATGCTGTGATCCCTTAGGTTCTGAACTGTTAATCCGTTTGGAATGCGCGCAGTATTGCGACCGAAGCCTGTTCTATTTCTTGCAAGACGCGTTCGGGTATTTCGTAGGAGACTTATTATGAAAGCTGCTTTGTTTGCGTTGGGGTTCTTGGCCTTGCCTGCCTGGGCAGACGACGCGCCGTCAGGATGGGCCGTTTATCCAACGCAGAAATCCTACGAGGACCTGCTGACAGACATAAAAGCCGCCGTGAAGGAAAACGGGTTGATCCTGGTCACTCAGGCCGGGCCGACACAGGCTGCCGCAGCACGTGGGATCACCATTCCCGGCAACCGGGTCATTGGTGTCTTTAACAATGATTACGCGGTACGCGTTCTTGAAACGTCAGTGAACGCGATGATCGAGGCCCCGATCCGGTTCTATGTGACAGAAAACCCCGATGGCACCGCCACTTTGTCCTACAAGACACCCAGCTTTGTTTTTTCACCCTATCTGCTGGAAGGCGGCGAACCGTTGCGAAACATCGCGGCTGATCTGGATACAAAGTTTCAGTCCATAGCCGAAACCGCAGTCAAATAGTCACACTGGCGTGATCCGCCTTGCGTCCGGGGCCGTCCTCCGCAATCTGCTTTGAAACATATTTTCGGAGCACGACTGATGCAGGACCTTTCGCCCCGCGCTGCGGACCTTCTGGCCGAACGTCTTTATGAGGCCGGGTGCCGCCACGCCTTTGGCATGCCGGGCGGCGAAGTCCTGACACTGGTGGACGCGCTGGAACAGGCCGGGATCACCTTTCACCTGACCAAACACGAAAACGCAGCAGGATTCATGGCTGAGGCTGTGCATCACCGCGACGGCGCGCCTGCAATTCTTGTCGCAACACTCGGCCCCGGAGCGATGAACGGGATCAATGTGGTTGCCAACGCCTTGCAGGACAGGGTGCCCATGATCGTTCTGACCGGGTGCGTCGACGCGGATGAGGCGCTGACCTATACCCATCAGGTCATGGATCACGCGCAGGTCTATCACTCGATCACCAAGGGGACCTTTACGCTCACCGCAAAGGGCGCGGATATCATTGCGGACAAGGCCGTCTCGCTGGCCAACCAGCCCCGCCCCGGTCCGGTGCATATTGATGTGCCCATCTCGGTCGCGGATACACGCGTATCGGGCGTAAAACGCCGCCGACTTACCAAACCCGGTGCGGTCGCGCCCGAAGGGAATTGCATTGAGAAAGCCCGCCGCTGGGTCACCGAGGCCGAACGCCCCATTGCCATTGTCGGGCTTGATGTTCTTTACGATGACTCGCGCAACGTCGTGCAGGCGTTTCTGGAACATTTCGACATTCCATTCGTCACCACCTACAAGGCCAAGGGCGTCGTCCCCGAAGATCACCCCCTGTGCTTGGGTGGCGCGGGTCTGTCACCGTTGGCCGACAAGCATCTGGTGCCGTTGGTTGAACAGGCTGATCTGGTTTTGTGTCTGGGCTATGACCCAATCGAAATGCGCCCCGGCTGGCGCGAGATTTGGGACCCAGATGAAAAGCGGGTCATTGATATCTCGGCCGTGGTTAATGACCACTACATGCATCAGGCCGGGTTGAATTTGGTGGCCGATACAGGCGCGACACTTGAAGCGATTGCCAAGGGCAACCCCGCCCGCAAAACCTGGCCCGGCGGTGAACCGGACAAGGTCAAGGCTACATTGTTACAGGCCTTTCCGGCTGATGATGAGTGGGGACCGGCAGCCGTTATCGCTGAAACACGCGCTGCACTGCCACCGGAAACACTAGCCACGGCAGATAGCGGGGCCCATCGAATCCTTCTCAGCCAGATGTGGGAATGTTCCGAGGAACGCGGGTTGATCCAATCTTCGGCCCTTTGCACGATGGGGTGCGCCGTGCCGATGGCGATCGGTCTAAAACTGGCAGAGCCCGACCGCCCCGTGATCAGCTTTTCGGGGGACGCCGGATTCCTGATGGTCGCCGGAGAGCTTTCGACCGCCGCCGAAATGGGCGGTAACCCCATTTTTCTGATCTTCGTGGACGCAAGCCTTGCCCTGATAGAGTTGAAACAGCGGCAACGTCAGATGGGAAACAAAGGTGTGGACTTCGACCGACACGATTTTGCGGCAATGGGCCGCGCATTTGGCGGCAGCGGCCACACGGTTCGCACACGTTCCGAATTGCGCGCAGCACTGGACGCGGCGATGAAATCTGACACATTCACTGTGATTGCCGCAGAAATTGACCGTGGAGGCTATGATGGCCGTATCTGAAGGCCCGCTGAAAGGCGTAAAGGTATTGGACCTGTCCCGCATCCTTGCAGGGCCGACTTGCACTCAGCTTCTGGGGGATCTGGGCGCCAACGTGATCAAGATCGAAAACCCAGCAACCAAGGGCGACGACACGCGCCAATGGGGGCCGCCCTATGTGGCGGACGCCGATGGAAACCCCTCGGACCTGAGCGCGTATTTCATGTCGGCCAACCGCAACAAGAAATCCGTTGCCATAGACATCGCAACAGCCGAGGGTCAGGCCGAGATCAAAAGACTGGCCTCATATGCGGATATCCTGATCGAGAACTTCAAACCCGGGGGGCTGGCAAAATACGGCTTGGATTACAAGGCGTTGTCCAAAGATCTTCCCGGCCTCGTCTATTGTTCCATTTCGGGTTATGGGCAGACGGGCCCCAATTCGTCAAAACCCGGCTATGACCTAATGGCGCAAGGCTACGGCGGCATCATGTCCCTGACAGGTGATCCCGAGGGCGCTCCGATGAAAGTGGGTGTGGGCATCGCGGATGTCATGTGCGGGATGTACGCAACTGTTGGCATTCTGGCCGCGCTGCGTCACCGAGACTTAACCGGAGAAGGCCAGCAGATCGACCTTGCGCTTGTGGATGCTCAGATTGCGTGGCTGATCAATGAAGGGGTCAACTACCTGACCTCTGGCGACGTTCCGCAGCGGCGCGGAAACGGCCACCCAAATATCGTGCCTTATGATGTCTATGAAACGTCAGACGGCCACGTCATTCTGGCAGTCGGGAATGACAGCCAGTTCAGGCGTTTCTGCGACTTTGTCGAGCGCCCCGAACTGGCCGATGACGCGAGGTTTGCCACGAACCCTTCGCGTCTTGAAAACCGGGATGCGCTGAACGCAATACTTCGCCCCGCCGTTCGATCCCTTGATACTGAAACGGTGATATCCGAGCTTGAAAACCGCAAAGTGCCCGTCGGCCCCGTGCAGACAATGGATCAGGTTTTTGACACCGAACAGGTCGCGGCGCGGCAAATGCAGATTGCAATGCAGGCCGATCCAGCCGAAGTGAAACTGATCGGAAATCCGCTCAATTTCTCGCGCACGCCGGTTACATATCGTGCCGCTCCCCCGGTCTTTGGGGCGGACACACAGGATGTTCTGAACGCTGAAAATCCGTTCAAAGATTGAAACAGAACGCCGAATTAGGCGGCATGTTGCTGAAACATGCCGTTGAATCGGCGGTTTTTTTCACGTTTTGGGCACACAGCCTTTCACCAATTCGAGAGGTTGGTCGATACTGATACGACGCCGCTAGAGTCTCTGGTAAGTCGAATAGAGCAACATATTCAAAACTGGATCGGACCACGAGCATGAAACAAGACGTTTTCGGACAGATGAACACTCTGAGCCACCCGACAAGCGTCGAAGCATGGAACGGGGTGCTGCTAGGATTCATGGCGCACGCGGCGGTCACCCCGCAGCACCTGGTCGCTGTCCTGGAACTTGAGCCCGACTTTGCGCTGGGTCACGCGGTCAAAGGCTTGTTCATGGTCCTCTTGGGGCGGCGCGAGATGATGCCTGTTGCAACCGACGCGCTGTTATCTGCAAAAGCCGCGATGGAGCGTCAGCCAGTCACAGACCGCGAACGTCTGTATGTTGATGCATTGGAGCTTTACCTGTCCGATCTGCCTTCGCACGCTGTGCAGAAGTTCGAGGACATCCTGCGCGCGCATCCGCAAGATACGCTTGCAATGAAGCTCAGCCATGCCACCCGGTTTGTTTTAGGTGACTCCGCCGGGATGCGCCGATCCATCGAAAGAGTGATGCCCGCGTATGAACCTGATCACGCGGGGCGCGGCTATCTGCTGGGCTGCCACTCTTTCGCGCTGGAAGAAACGGGCGCCTATGAAAAAGCCGAGATCGCAGGTCGTCAGGCCTTGTGGATGGCCTCCGACGATGCATGGGGCCTGCACGCCGTCGCACATGTGCATGAGATGACAGGCAATGCACAACTGGGTCTGGACTGGTTGGCCGGGCGCGAGGACGCCTGGACCCATTGCAACAACTTCCGCTACCACGTCTGGTGGCACAAGGCGCTGATGCATCTGGATTTGGGTCAGGTCGATCAGGTGATGGAGTTGTATGACAACTATATCCGTCAGGACAAAACCGACGACTACCGCGACATCTCGAACGCCACCTCTCTGCTATCCCGGCTTGAGCTTGAGGGCGTCAATGTTGGCAACCGCTGGGAAGAACTGGCCGATCTCAGCGCCGCGCGCACCGAGGATGGTTGCCTGATCTTCGCCGATCTGCACTATTTGCTGGCCCTCACTGGCGACAAGCGCCCCGAGGCCACCGGCAAGATGCTGCAACGCATCCAGAAAGACGCCCAGCGCAATCAGGGTGACACCCCGATCCGCATGTCAGATCCGGGGATCGCGGCGGCCAAGGGGCTGGAAGCCTTCGGTGAGGGGCTTTATGGTCAAGCCTTTGATTTCCTGTCCAATGCACGTGACGGAATGCAACTGGCAGGTGGCAGTCACGCGCAACGTGATGTATTCGAGCGCATCACAATTGATTCCGGCCTGCGCGCCGGGCATCTAGATGCAGTCGAGCGCATTCTGGATGACCGCCGCGCAAAACGGGCCGGTGGCGAGGACAATTACGCCCTTGCGCGCCGCGCACTGATCGACGCGGCCCGCGATGATCGGGATGCACAAAGCGTTCCGGCTGAATAACAAAAACAAAAGACCAAAGAAGGACAGAACACGTATGGCGACAGCATCGCCCGCTTCTGATTTTGCGCCTGTGGCGGCCAAAGCAGCCGCCCCTGCCCGCGTGCGCGACCCGCGCCTGGATTTCTATCGCGGCATCGCGATGTTTATCATCCTGATCGCCCATATCCCAAACGACCCCTGGGCCAAGTGGATTCCCGCGCGGTTCGGGTTCTCGGACGCAACCGAGATTTTTGTGTTCTGCTCGGGCATGGCCTCGGCCATCGCATTTGGCGGTGCTTTTTTGCGCAAAGGCTGGTGGATGGGCACGGCGCGTGTCGCCTTCCGCATCTGGCAGGTATACTGGGCGCATATCTGCCTGTTCTTCTTCGTGGCCATGTCGATGGCTGCACTGGATCAGACCGGGCTTTTCGAGAAAACCTACATCTCGTCCCTGAACCTGCAGCATTTCTTCAATGACCCGGCCCCGCAAATGGTAGGGTTGTTCACGCTGACTTACGTGCCGAACTACTTTGACATTCTGCCGATGTATCTAGTGGTTCTGGCCCTTATGCCCGTGTTCATGGGCTTGTATCGGGTTGGATTTTGGGCCGTTGCCGCCACGTCCATAGCGATCTGGCTCATTGCACAGACGGGTGCGCTGGCCCTGCCGGCCGAACCGTGGTCGGAACGGGAGTGGTTTTTCAACCCCTTTGGATGGCAGTTGCTGTTCTTCACTGGCTTTGCCTTCATGCGAGGCTGGATTCCTGCCCCGCCTGTGTCGAAAACGTTGATCTGGGCAGCGGCGCTATTCCTGATCCTGTCAATGCCTTTCGGGTCCTGGAAAGTGTTTATGTGGATCAATGCGGCAGCCCCTGACCTTGCCGACGAAATCCGCAAAGTCTGGCCCGTCACCAAGGAATTCCGCGACAAAACGGAATTCGGCCTCTTCCGTTACATTCACTTCCTGTCGCTAGCCTATCTGGGCTGGGTCGTCGCCGGTGAGCATGGTCACCGCCTGATCGCGACCGGGCACGGAGCTGCCGCGCGGGTCTGGCAGTTCCTGTTGACCGTCATCACCAAAGTTGGGCAGCAGTCACTGGCTGTCTTTGTATTTTCAATGGCAGCAGCACGACTTATCGGCGTCGGACTGGACCTGAGTGGGCGGGATGTTGCCAGCGTGTTTGCCGCAAACATGATTGGCTTTGCCATGATCATCGGCGTCGCTTACACGGCCGCCTGGTTTAAGTCACAACCTTGGAAGTCGAAAAAATGAATTTCACACGTCGCGCATTTCTGGCCTCAACCTCGGCGCTTGCAATCGCCCCGGCGACCTTTGCGGTAGGTGGTGAAGTTCCATTTCAGCGCGAAGACGTGATCGCGCTTGCCCGCGATCTGGCCAGTCGGCCATTTGCGGAACGGGAAATGGTCCCGCAGGAATGGCAGGACCTGACCTATCAGCAATACCGCTCGATCCGGTTCCGTCTAGATCGCGCGCTGTGGTACGAAACCGAAACGCCGTTTAACGTCGATTTCTTCACACCCGGCCTTTACTTCCCCCGCACTGTCAAAGTGGCCACGGTCGAGGATGGCATGGCCACGCCGGTCGCTTTTGACCTGTCGATGTTCGACAAGTCCGAAGACGTGCCACAACTGCCCATCGACGATACGCTGGGCTTTTCTGGCCTGCGCCTGCGGACCGAAATGCACCGCCCCGGCGAGACAGACGAGTTCTGCGTCTGGCAAGGGGCCAGCTATTTTCGCGCCATTGGCCTGCACGAGGTTTACGGCCTGTCCGCGCGTGGCCTTGCCCTGAAAACCGGCGACCCGGACGGCGAGGAGTTCCCGGAATTCATCCGCTTTTGGCTGGAACGCCCTGAACCCGGCCAGCGCAACATGGTTGTGCACGCCCTGATGGACAGCCCCAGCGTGACCGGTGCCTATCGGTTCAACGTCACCGCCGGTGCGGATTGCGTGATGGATGTCGAAGCTACGCTGTTCCCGCGCGAGGACCTGACTCATGTAGGGATCGCACCGGGCACGTCGATGTTCCTGTTCGATCAAACCAACCACAGCCGCTTTGACGACTTCCGCCCCGCCGTCCACGACAGCGACGGGCTATTGATCAGCAACGGCGCCGGCGAGGTACTGTGGCGGCCATTGGCCAACCCTACCCGTTTGCAGATTTCCTCTTTCGTCGACATGAACCCGCGTGGTTTCGGCCTGATGCAGCGCAAGCGGGAATTCTCGGACTATGCCGATCTTGAGGCCAATTACCACAAACGTCCCAGCCTGTGGGTTGAACCAAACGGCGACTGGGGCAAGGGCACGGTGACGCTGGTTGAAATTCCGGCCGATCAAGAGATTTATGACAACATCGTAGCCTATTGGCGGCCAATGGAGCCGTACACGGCAGGCAGTCAGGTCGACCTGTCCTATCGCCTGATCTGGGGCGAAGAACCACAGCGGACCCCAATGCCGCGCGTGATCAACACGGCGATGGGGGACAACACCTTTGGCGACGGACGTCTGGCTGTCATCGACTTTGAGCCAAGCGAGTTGTTCGATGATCCCGAGGCGATGACCATCTTCGTGGACTCGCCCCATGCCGAAACCTCGGATGGTGTATTGCAGCGTAACCCCGATACGGGTGGGTTGCGGCTGGCATTCTCGTTCCAACCCGGTGAACGCAACCACGTCGAACTGCGTGCGCAATTGATGAAAGACAAACAACCGGCCTCAGAGGTCTGGCTGTACCGTTGGACCATATGAGCAGCGATTTGCATATCATGCCGCCTGAGACCCCTTTGGCGATGCCAGCGCAGAATTTCCGCGCAGGGTTCCGCGATGCACAAGTCCCGGGCGGCCAGCGTCCTTCGGCTGGCTTCTGGCGTGCGCTTGTGTTCTCGCCCGCAATGGTTGCGACGCTGGGCTTGCTATGGGTGATGGCGGACTGGTTTGCGGCCGAAGGGATCAATCTGGTGGAAGGTATCCTTCTAACCCTAATTTCCTTTAATTTCTTCTGGATCGCTTTCACGGTCTGCACTGTATTGCTGGGCATGGTGTCGCTGTCCCGGCAAGAACCGCCGCAACGGCAAGATCACGCGCAGCCGCTGCGCGTTGCTCTGCTGATGCCTGTCTATAACGAGGTTCCGTGGAATGTTCTGGGGAATGCCCGGACGATGCTGGAAGACCTGCGCGCGCAAGGTGGTCAGCATCACTATGGCATGTTCATCTTGTCCGACACCCGCGATCCCGAAATTGCCGCGCAGGAACAAGCCAGTATCGAAGCGTTGCGCACCACGCTCGCGCCGGGGTTGGAACTCTATTACCGTCGGCGTGAACAGAACACGGACCGCAAGGTCGGAAACATTGCCGATTGGGTCAGTCGCTGGGGTGCTGATTGGGACGCGATGCTGGTGCTGGACGCAGACAGCCTGATGACGGGCCAGGCAATCCTGCGCCTGACCGACTCGTTGGCGCGCGACCCCGGCGCGGGCCTGATCCAGAGCTATCCTCAATTGATCGGCGCGCAGTCGGTTTTTGCCCGCATGCAGCAATTCGCCAATGGGGTTTACGGTATCGCCTTTGCCGAAGGGCTGGCCCGCTGGTGCGGGCAAGAGGGCAACTATTGGGGTCACAACGCCATTATCCGCACCAAGGCTTTTGCCAATTGTGCGGGTCTGCCAAAACTACGGACGCTCAGCGGTCAGGAAAAGCTGATCATGAGCCACGACTTCGTCGAGGCTGGGCTAATGCGCCGCGCCGGATGGGGCGTGCGGTTCCTGCCGCGCATCCGTGGATCTTACGAAGAAACCCCGCCGACGCTGATTGATCACGCATTGCGGGACAGGCGCTGGTGCCAGGGCAACCTGCAGCACCTGAAATTGTTGGATTCTGCCGGGTTCCGGGCCGTATCGCGGTTCCACATGTTCCACGGTGCTGTTGGATACCTGATGTCACCGCTTTGGTTCGCGTTACTGGTCATGTGGGCGCTTATCGGTCAGGGCGAAGACGCGTCGGTTCTGCATTATTTCAGCCCCGATAACCCTCTGTTCCCGCAGTGGCCTGAAATGTCGGAAACCCGTCACGTCCTGATTATCTTGGTCATGTACGCCATGCTACTGGCCCCCAAAGTGCTTGGCGTTCTGGCACTGCCCCTAAGCGGTATGCGCTATTCCGAGTTTGGTGGCGGTTCCAAGTTCCTGACCTCTTTTCTGGCCGAGGTGGTCCTGTCCATCCTCTATGCTCCGATCCTTATGGTGCAGCAGATGATCGCCGTTTTCCGTACAGCGTTTGGTGTGCAAAAAGGCTGGTCCCCACAGGCGCGCGATGGCGGCAGCTATGGGTTGCGTACATTGATCCTGTGCCATGCGCTGGAAACCATCAGCGGCGTCGCCCTGAGTGTTGGCATTCTGTCGGGCCTCGTGTCGATCTGGCTGGCTCCAATTGCCATCAGCCTGGCGTTTGCCATTCCGTTATCGGCGCTCAGCGGTGTTTCATCTGCACCCGCGCGCCGTATGGTCGGTATGAAAGAGGACATTCAGGAACCCGCAATCACCCGGTCGGCCCGTCGACACCGGGATGAATTGAAGCGTCTGATCGAGGGCAAGGGCGTCATGACACCTGCCGAGTAATGGGCTTTGATCAGCCTCCCGGCAGGCCTTCATACCAATCAACCATCATATCGGACCACCCCTTTGGCACATTGTGCCCCCCGGGGAAAAGCGCGAATTCCAACGCGCTGCCATCGGCGCAACCACTCCAGTGACGGCGCATGAATTGGCCGGTTGTGGAAAAACCGGTTGGCTTGGTGTCTGCGCATTCGTTGGCTACGCGCCATATTTCCAACCCGGCAAAAATATCGCCCTGATGAAAGCGGCCTCCACCAAGGATGCGGCCTTCCAGCGGGACGACATTGTCGGTCCAGCCATGCGTGTGAAACAGGCGCACCGCTCCCTCGCAGCTTTGGGGATGGGGCCGCCAAAACCCGCCGGATACCGGCACATAGGCCGAGAATGTCTCGGGCGCAGCGCATGCCAGATAGTAGACCATGAAGGCCCCGGCCGAAAACCCACCCAGAACCACGCGGTCGGCATCAACACCAAACCGGTCCGAGGCGTCCTGCACCACTTCGGTCAGGAATGCGGTCTCGTCCCTGCCTTCCCATCCGGGGAAAAAATTCCAGCTTTGGCGTCCGTTTCGCTCTGACCCTTCGGGGGCCATGACCGCATAGCCTCGGGCCAGTAGAGGGTCGACCATCCTACGGTTTTTCAAAGTCCCCGTTGCGGTGCCGCCATAGCCGTGCAGAAAAACCACCAGCGGCGGGTTTTCGGCCTGTGGCAGTTCGATGTGGTACCCACCCGAGGCCGTTTCGCACATCCCGTCCTGATCAGCACAGGCGGCAAGGCCGGTCTGACCCGCAAGCGAAAGGCCAAGTGCCAATGTCACCGTTCGGATCATAGCTATTCCTTTTCGTAGTCAACCAAAGGCAGGCCCGTACGCAGCCAGCCCGGACCCGCAGCGGACCCAAGCATACCTTCGGGAACGTCGATAATGTTCTCAAACCCGGCCTCACTTAGGCGGTTACTCAGCCGGGCTGACCGGACACCACGCGCGCAGATCAAAGCGATTGCCTTGGTCTTGTCGCCGTCGGTCAATTGATCCAACACCTCGACAAAATCCTCCCGGCGCATGTCCAGCGTTGCCGCCCCTTCTCCGACGCCTGTCGCCGCCCATTCCCGTGGCGTGCGGATATCAAGCAACAATATCTCACCTGATACAGCCTGTTGGTGCGCGTCCCGAACCCCAAGCTGCCCACCCGCGTAAACAGGAGGGATCAGCCGGTATTCGCGGACCGCCAACCCTATTGCCACGACGCCGACCGTGCCAAGCACGACCCATCTGCGTGTTCTAGCTGTTTCACCTGCCACGTCGCATACTCCTAAACCGGCAAGACGGGTTTATCACAGTCCCAGTTTCAATTCCGCGCCGAAAATAGACGCGCCAATCAAGATCGCGTCATTTTCCCGCACAAAACTTCGCCCTGAATGCAGGGGTAGGACAAAGTGCAAAACTTGCAATAGCTGGACAGTCGGAAATATTTCCTTACAAAATCAGTACTAATTTTGACCGCCCAGACCGGAGTATCGCACTTGTCCCTATTCCTCATCGCGGCCCTTCCCTTTCTCGGCGCTGTGTTTCCAGCCCTTCTTATCAGGGCGGGACGAAACGCAGCTGCATCCGCCGCGGGGCTGACCACGTTTCTGGCCTTGATGGGTTTGCTCATCCACATCCCGTCGGTCATGCGGGGGGATGTCGTGACCGCTCGGTTTGATTGGATTCCCAGCCTTGGGCTGAACGCCAATTTCATGCTGGACGGTCTTGGTTTTCTGTTTGCCCTGCTGATCCTGGGCATCGGTCTGCTGATCATTCTCTACGCCCGGTTCTACCTGTCACGCGAAGATCCGATGGGGCAGTTCTACACGTACCTGCTGCTGTTTCAGGGCGCGATGGTCGGTATCGTTTTGTCGGACAACATCCTTCTTCTACTTATTTTCTGGGAACTTACGTCGCTGAGCTCATTCTTACTGATCGGCTATTGGAAACACCTTCCCGAAGGGCGCCAAGGGGCCAGAATGGCACTGGCGGTAACGGGGTCAGGCGGGCTCGCCATGATCGCGGGGATGCTGATCCTTGGCAATATCGTCGGCTCCTACGACCTGAGCGTCATTCTTCAGAACAAAGAACTGATCCAGTCGTCGCCGCACTATCTGCCTGCGCTGATCCTGATCCTGTTGGGGTGTTTCACCAAGTCGGCCCAATTCCCGTTTCACTTCTGGTTGCCCCATGCGATGGCTGCACCGACACCGGTTTCGGCTTACCTGCACTCTGCCACAATGGTGAAGGCCGGGCTTTTCCTGATGGCGCGAATGTGGCCGGTTCTGGCCGGAACAGATGCGTGGTTCTATATTGTCGCGACAACAGGGTTGGTCACGATGCTGATCGGTGCCTGCATCGCTCTGTTCAAAGATGACCTGAAGGCGCTGCTGGCGTTTTCAACGGTGTCACATCTGGGGCTGGTGACGATGTTGCTGGGCTTTGGCACCAAGTTCGCAGCCGTCGCAGCCGTGTTCCACATCATCAACCACGCGACCTTCAAGGCCGCGCTATTCATGACCGCAGGCATTGTCGATCACGAGACGGGAACCCGCGACATCAAGCGGCTTGGCGGTCTGCGAAAGCTTATGCCGATAACCTTCACCATCGGAGCGATTGCAGCACTGTCAATGGCAGGGCTACCGCCCCTGAACGGCTTCTTGTCCAAGGAGATGATGCTGGAAGAAACCGTTCACACCACTTGGTTGAACTCACACTACCTGGTGCCGGGTCTTGCTTTGCTGGCGGCGCTGTTTTCTGCCGCATATTCATTCCGCTTCGTCAGCCATGTGTTTCTTGGCCCACAGCGGAGCGATTACCCGGCCCATCCACATGATCCTCCGGTCGGGCTATGGCTGGCCCCGGCTTTCCTTGTGGTGCTTGTTGTGCTGATTGGCCTGTATTCTGCGGCCATTGTAGGGCCACTGGTCGCCGTTGTATCCAGCGCGGTGATTGGTGGCGAGAAACTGCCCTACTACTCGCTAAAGCTGTGGCACGGCTTTACGCCTGCGCTTTACATGTCCGTTGTTGCAACGCTGGGCGGTCTGTTCCTGCTGGCCCTTCACCGCCGGGGCGAGCAGCTTTGGAACGCCCTTCCCCGCCCCGAGGCCAAAGCGATCTTTGACTATGTCATTGGCGCATTCACGGTGTTCAGCAGGTGGGTCACAGACGCGCTGCATAATGGTGTGATCAGCCGGTACGCCATAATCCTGATCGCCTTCACGCTCGGACTGGGATACTATGCGTATTCGACCGGGTCGCTGGGGGTCGCGACACGCGAAGCCCTGCCTGCGCCACTCATTCCGTTCATCGGTTGGATCTGTCTGGTGGGTGCGACGCTGGCGATTATGTGGTTCCACCGTAACCGGTTGCTGTCGCTGGTCCTGATTGGAGTCGTTGGACTGATCGTTTCAATGGCGTTCAACTACCTCTCGGCTCCGGATTTGGCCCTGACGCAGATCTCGGTCGAAGTGGTGACCATGATCCTTCTGCTGCTGTCGCTGAACTTTCTGCCTACGGATACACCATGGGACAGCAGCGCAACGCGGCGTTGGCGGGACGCGGCTATTTCAGTCGTCGCAGGGCTGGGTACTGGCGCGTTGATCTATGCGCTCATGCTGCGTGACTTTGCGTTTCCAACCATTTCCGAGTTCCACCTTGCCAACTCGTACAAAGGAGGCGGAGGCACCAACGTCGTCAACGTGATTCTGGTCGACTTCCGGGGTTTTGATACCTTTGGTGAAATCATTGTGCTGGGGATTGCTGCCCTGATCATCTTTGCGCTGACAGAATCCGTATTGGGGACGAATGTCCGCAGCTATCTGCTGAACCGCAAACCGCACTGGCCACAATCGGGTGATTCACACCCTCTCATGATGGTGGTCGTGACGCGCATGATGATGCCAATTGCGTTGATGGTGGGGGCCTATATCTTTTTCCGCGGCCACAACCAGCCCGGAGGCGGCTTTATCGCCGGACTGATCGTCGCCATCGCCTACCTGATGCAATACATGGCCAGCGGATACACTTGGGCCATTGAACGGCAGCGGTTCTATTATCACGGCACAATCGGCTGGGGTGTCCTGATCGCAGCCGCAACGGGTCTGGGTGCGTGGTTCAACGAACGCCCCTTCCTGACCAGCGACTTCGGCTATCTGCACTGGCCACCGCTGGAAGAGTTCGAATGGGCCACGGCGATGCTTTTCGACACAGGCGTTTTCCTGGCGGTTCTGGGCGCTGTCATGCTGGCTTTGGACAGTCTGTCACGGTTTGCCTGGCAGCCCGGAATGGCGCAGGAATTCCCGATGGATATCAACCCGCTGCGGGATAATCCCCCGGAAGAAGAACAAGAAAAGGAGCAAGCCTGATGGAAGCGCTTGTCGCCTCAGCCGTTGGCATCATGACCGCCGCCGGGATTTTCCTGATCCTGCGCCGTAGAACCTTTCCGGTTATTCTGGGCCTGTCCTTGCTGACCTACGCCGTAAATGTATTCCTGTTCGCCACCGGACGGCTGGCGCTGAACGCTCCTGCTGTCCTGAACAAATACGAAGACGTTCCCTATACCGATCCGCTGCCACAGGCGCTGGTTCTGACGGCCATCGTGATCTCGTTCGGGATGACGGCGGTGATCGTCATGATCTCATTGTCGGCGTACCTGTCGTCCAGAGATGACCACATCGACATGACCGCGCAAGACAGCGTGGATGCGCCGGGAGAAGACGCATGAACCACTGGATCGTAGCGCCGGTCGTCCTTCCTGCGATCCTGGCCCCGTTTATTATCATGGTCCTGCGGTATCATCTGGACCTGCAACGCATCTTCTCGGTCGCCGGGGTTGTTGGTCTGCTGGGGATTGCCCTGACCATTACTGCACAGGCGGCGGGAGGAGACATTCAGGTTTATGAACTGGGCGACTGGCCCGCGCCGTTCGGTATTGTTCTGGTTCTGGACCGACTGTCGGCCATGATGGTACTGCTGACCGCCCTGCTGGCGCTGCCGATTGTGCTGTATGCCATCGCCTCGGGCTGGGACGACCGGGGCAAACATTTCCATGCCTTGTTCCACTTTCAATTGATGGGTGTGTGCGGCGCATTCCTGACTGGCGACGCCTTCAACCTGTTTGTTTTCTTCGAGGTTCTGCTGATCGCCTCTTACGGCCTGATGACCCATGGCGGCGGGGCGGTGCGTCTGAAGGCAGGCGTGCAATACGTCGCTTATAACCTGCTGGGATCAACCCTGTTCCTGTTCGCACTGGGAACGCTTTATGCTGTGACCGGTACGCTAAACATGGCGGACATGGCTGTACGCGTGGCCGAGCTACCGGCCGACGACACGGCCCTGCTGCGGGTCGGCGCGGTGCTGTTGCTGTTGGTGTTCTGTATCAAGGCCGCGGTATTGCCTCTGCATTTCTGGCTACCCGCCAGCTACGCGAACGCCCCTCTGCCTGTCGCAGCACTGTTTGCCATCATGACCAAGGTCGGGGCCTATTCGATCCTGCGGATGTACACGCTGGGCTTCGGCCCCGAGGTAGAAGCGACGCAAGGACTGGTAGGCGCATGGCTACAACCGGCTGCTCTGGTGACGCTTGCGGTGGGCACGATCGGCATCCTTGGCGCGCAGCATATCGCGCGGATGGTGGCCTTTTGCGCCATCGCATCGATGGGAACGCTGCTGGTTGCCATTTCGCTGTTCACAGAAACCGCTACAACTGCGGCGCTGTACTATATCTACCATTCGACCCTAGCGACCGCCCTGCTGTTCCTGGTAGCGGATCTGGTGATGGAACGTCGCGGCGGAGCGATTGCCCCCACGCGCCCAATGCCTCAGAGCGGGTTGATTTCAGGCCTGTTCTTTGTCGGGGCCATCGCGTTGGCAGGGATGCCGCCGCTATCCGGCTTTGTCGGCAAATTGTTGGTTCTGGTCGCCGCGCGGGATGCACGGGACGCAAACGCAATCTGGGCCGTAATCCTGATCGGCTCATTCGTCACGATTGTCGGGCTGGCGCGGGCCGGGTCGCTGATCTTTTGGAAAAGTCATGGCGCCCAGCACAACCCAGAAGCGGACCAAGAAAACGAAGACGGGGTTGACGCAGTTCCGGCGCCAGAACCGCAACCCGGTCTTGCCTTCACTGCCGTCTTTACGCTTGTTCTTGGCCTTGTCATGCTGACGTTATTCGCTGGTCCTGCATTGCAATACGCCAGCAGCACGGCCCAGCAGTTGTTTACCCCGGAAGACTATATCTCAGCCGTTTTGGGAGGCGAAGAATGATAAGACTCCTGCACCGGATATTTCCGCACCCTCATCTGACGTTTCTTTTGACGGTTGTGTGGGTTCTGCTGGCGAACGAACCTTCGCTGAACTCGTTGGTCTTCGGCCTGATTTTAGGGATCATCATCCCATTCGTCACGCAACCCTACTGGCCGGATCGCCCGAAACTGCGGAATTGGCCCATGGTCGTAGAGTATATTCTGGTCGTACTTTGGGATATCGTCGTGGCCAATGTCACCGTCGCCCGGATTATCCTGTTCAAACGCGATGCAGACCGCCAACCCAATTGGATCAGCGTACCGCTGGAACTACGCACGCCCGAGGCCATAACCGTTCTGGCCGGCACCATTACAATGACACCGGGCACGGTCAGCAGCGATCTGTCAGCGCAAGGTCATTGCCTTTTGGTTCATTGCCTGGACGCCCCCGACCCCGATGCGGTGCGGGATCAAATCAAGCAGCGCTATGAACGCCGGCTCAAGGAGATTTTCGAATGATCGACTACGCCATCTGGTTTGCCTTTGCGTGCTTCGGAACCGCCATCATGATGTGCCTTTGGCGGATCATCACAGCAGACGGCGTCGGCACCCGTGTGCTGGCGTTGGATACGATGGTGATCAACACCATCGCCCTTCTGATCCTGTATGGCTTATCCCTGGGGACCGAGATCTTTTTCGAATCCGCCATGATCATTGCCATGCTGGGCTTCGTCTCAACCGTGGCTTACGCGCGTTTCATGTTGCGCGGCAATATTATCGAGTGAGGGCGGCATGGCATTCATTTTCGAGTTTTTGATCGCCTTCTTTCTAGTCGTCTCGGGGATTTTCGGGTTCGTGGGCTCTTACGGGATGATCAAACTGAAAGACCCGATGTCGCGCCTTCATGCGCCGACCAAAGCTACGACTCTGGGGGTGGGCGGCGTTCTTGTGGCTTCGATCATCCATTCAGTTCTGATTGAAAATCATCTGTCCCTGCATGAGCTGCTGATCACGTTGTTCTTGTTCCTGACAGCCCCGATCACGGCCCTGTTCATTGCAAAGTGGCACATTCACCGCCATGAAAAACCCGAGAACCTGCCAGACGCGGGCGAGGACGGGCTTTGGGCCACCCACGCCGTCGAACAGGTCGAAGACGTACCGGACCATACGGCGAACTAGCGATATGAATACACCTCCGCTGCCCCTGACCCGCGATCTGGTTCTTATTGGCGGCGGTCACACCCACGCACTGCTGCTGCGGAAATGGGGGATGGACCCGCTGCCGGGCGCTCGGGTCACGGTGATCAACCCCGGCCCGACCGCACCGTATTCGGGCATGCTGCCGGGGTTTGTCGCCGGGCATTATGACAGGCACGAGCTGAATATCGATCTGGTCAAGCTGGCCCGGTTCGCAGGTGCGCGCATCGTTCTAGGGGCCGTGGATGGAATCGACCTGAATGACCGACATGTGCATGTGCCCGGACGCCCTCCGATCACGTTTGACGTGGCTTCGGTCAACGTGGGCATCACCTCGGACATGCCACGACTTGAGGGCTTCGCCGAACACGCGACCCCAGCCAAACCGCTGGGGCCATTTGCAGCCAAATGGGGCGATTTTGTCGACCAAAGCGGCCCTGCTGCGGTGGTCGTTATTGGCGGCGGTATTGCGGGCGTCGAATTGGTCATGGCAATGGCCCATGCCCTAAAGTCCAGAAACCGACCCGCGCAGGTCACGTTGATCGACAATGCCCAAGCCCTGACCGCAACGCAGGTCAAAGCCGCATCGACGATAAGGCGCTCGATGTCCGGCCTTGGCATTGAAGTCATCGAAGGCGCGACTATCACGCGGATTGCAAACGATCATGTGCTGCTTGAGGACGGGCGTCAGATTCCGGCGAACTTTGTAACCGGTGCCGCCGGTGCCCGCGCCCATGAGTGGATCGCGCAGACAGGGCTGGATTTGAAAGACGGCTTTATTCAGGTCGACGGGCACCTTCAATCCAGTGACCCGGCTGTCTTTGCCGCCGGGGATTGCGCGCATCTGACCGAAAGCCCAAGACCCAAGGCAGGCGTCTATGCAGTAAGAGAAGCCCCCATTCTGTTCAATAACTTGCGCGCAGCCCTTGGCGCGGGAAAACTGCGCCGGTATGTCCCGCAAAAGGACTACCTGAAACTGGTGTCTTTGGGCGGAAAGTCCGCGCTGGCCGAACGTCTGGGCACCTCGTTCAGTGGTGCGTTGATGTGGAAATGGAAGGACCACATCGACCAGACATTCATGAACAAATTCCGCAACCTGCCTCAGATGACACAACCTGCGCTGCCCCGCGACCACGCCGCTGGGATGGAAAGCGCGGTCGGTGACAAACCTATGTGCGGGGGGTGCGGCGCAAAGATCGGGAGGGGCGCGTTGCGGGACGCCCTGCGCAACCTGCCCAAACCCGACCGCGCAGATGTGACGCCGTTGCCCAATGACGACGCCGCCCTTCTGCTAACCGGAAACGCACGGCAGGTCATGACATCGGATCACCTTCGCGGTTTCACACTCGACCCGGTCCTGATGACTCGGATCGCCGCCGTGCACGCCCTTGGTGATATCTGGGCGATGGGAGCTGCACCGCAAGCTGCAACGGCCACAATCATTTTGCCCTGGATGTCCCCGGACTTGCAGCACCGCACGATGGTCGAGGTCATGACGACGGCTAACGACGTTATCCGTTCAGCCGGAGCTGAAATTGTAGGTGGCCACAGTTCCATGGGGGACGAATTGACCATCGGCTTCACCTTGACCGGCCTGTGTGAGCGCGACCCGATCACGCTTGCCGGTGCACGCCCCGGTGATGCCCTGATCCTGACCAAACCATTGGGCAGCGGTATTCTGATGGCCGCTGAAATGGCTGGCGCGGCGGACGGAGCGTGGGTCACAAAGGCATTTCAACAGATGGCCCAGCCGCAGGATGCAGCTTCGCGCATTCTAGCCGACGCCCATGCCATGACGGACGTAACCGGGTTTGGCCTCGCAGGGCACCTTTTGGGTATCTGCGAAGCATCAGGCTGCGGGGCAACCCTTGACCCCGATGCAATCCCGATCATGACCGGCGCACTTGAACTGAGCGAAGGCGGCGTCAGATCCACGCTGTTCAATGACAATCGCGCGCTGGCGCCCGAATTGCCCTCCGGCGGCAAGATCGACCTGCTGTTCGACCCGCAAACCGCCGGGGGCTTATTGGCTGCCGTTTCCCCGGATCACGCTCATCAAACCTGTACGACGCTACGTGAGGCGGGATACCCCGCAGTTGTCATTGGCCAAATGACCGAAACATCCGGTCTGCGCCTTCAAAGCTGATCCAAAACCTGTTGGACCTGTGCCGCCGCACTGTCCAGTCCCGCGTCGTCCAACCTAGGAACATCGACATGGGCGATGACCGGCGCTTTGCGCGCCCGGCTGGACTTGGCATAAGCCGGGTCATAGTGCTGCTCCATCAAGGCTCGGGTCAGAGCCTTCTTGTCGCCTGCGTCGATCAACGACAACCACCCATCCACAATATCGTGGCCCCGGTGAAACCGGAGCGGAGACAGCCGATCCCGCAACCGGTCACTATCTGACAACACGTCGTCATAGGCCGACACCAGATAGGCCGAGCGTGCCTCAATCGGGGCAGCGATCTGAATACGGGGCGCGTTTCGAAGCGCGGACCAGATGGTTGGAGGCAAGATCAACGATCCGATTTTCGAAGACTCCGCTTCCACCACCACCGGACGGGCGGGATCCAGCAGGCACAAACTGGCTGCCAACGCGGATTCGAAGGCCTTCTGGCTGGGCTGTCCTCCGGGCATTTCACCCAGCAATGACCCCCGGTGATTTGCCAGCCCTTCAAGATCAAGCACCTGAACGCCACACGCGCCGAGCTTGGCCAGCAATTCGGTCTTTGCGGTACCAGTATACCCGTCCAGCGCAATCAATCGGTGGGGCAACGGGTCATCATACAGGTAATGGTTCACCAACCTGCGATAGGTGCGATAACCGCCCTCGACAACTTCGGCTCGCCAGCCGATTTGCTGCAGCATCCAAGTAAACGACCCTGACCTCTGCCCGCCGCGCCAGCAATAAACCAAGGGCTTCCACCCTCCTACGTGGTGGGACAGGCTGCGTTCGATATGATTAGCCGCGTTCCGAAACACCAATGCCGCGCCCAGCTTTCGCGCCAGAAAGGGGCTTTGCTGAACGTATATCGTGCCGACCCTTGCGCGTTCTTCATTGTCCAACACCGGCAGGTTTATTGCACCGGGCAAATGATCTTCGGCAAATTCCGCAGGGCTGCGCACGTCGATCACCGTGTCAAATCCATGCGCATAGAGTTCGGGCAGGTTGGAAAATTTCAGAACCATGTCAGCGGTCTAACCCGCCCTCCCCGGTTTGGAAAGAACAGCGATCACGCATCGACAGGCTCAATCAGGTCAGGACCAGATGCCCGGTTGGAATTCACCACCGGATCCACCCGGTGAAAACTAAGAACACCTTCGGCCCCCGGTTGCATCAATCGCGCGGCCCCTTTTCCAGTTTCACCCAACCACAAGGGCCAGTTGTTTTGCTCAAGTATCAGGGGCATTCGGTGATGGATCGCGCTCAGGTGTTTGTTGGCAGGGGTTGTGACGATTGCGCAGGTCCCTTGCCGCGCGCCCTCGCCCCCCCAATCTTGCCAGACTCCAGCAAAGGCAATGGGCGCGCCATCATTACGTTGAATGTACCAAGGCAGCCGATCACCCTGGTCCGTCTTGGTCCATTCGTAAAACCCGGTGGCCACGATCAGGCACCGCCGCTCGCGGCAAGCTGCACGAAAGGCGGGCTTCTCGGCCAATGTTTCTGCCCGCGCGTTGATCAGCGAGGGACCCGCGGTTTCCGTCTTGTACCAATGCGGCAGAAACCCCCATCGCAGAGGGTCCAGCGTGCGGCCGTTTTCTCCGGCCCGTACCACATGCACCTGATTTGTCGGGCAAACATTAAAGTTGGGCACGGCAGGCAACGTATTAGCAGGCCGAGCTGCAAAAAGCTGCGCCATAGCGTCGTTGGGAAGAGTTATTGCAAACCGTCCGCACATGGGTAATGAACCATCAACAGTATTTCCTACAGGCACAGGTTCTCACGGGGTCATATGCAAAATCAAACAGCAAGTTCCCTGAAAAGTAAGGCGCTGTCGGCCCTGGACGCAGGCAAGCTGCAGCAAGCATTGAAAAAAGCACAGTTGGGCCTCAAGAAGTTTCCAAAAGACACGGATTTTCACGCCATTTCCGGCTTTGTCCTGACCGAGATGAAGCAGTATCGAAAGTCGATACCACATTTCGTCGAAGCCTCGCGGATGAAACCGGACGATCCGCAATTTGTCGAAAACCTTGCCAACGCGCTGATGCAAACCGGTCAAATTCCCAAGGCGCTGGAATTTGCTGAACAAAAGCTTGAGAAGTTCCCCAACAACAAGGAACTGACCCGCGTCATCGACGAAATCCAGCAAAAGGGAAGCAACTGGCGTCTGATCATCGACTATACTTCCAGAAAGCTGGCCTCGGACCCGGATAACCCCGGTCTTTTGTCGACGCGTGCACGGGCCTATGGGCGCATATCGTTTGTCGAAGACAGCGCGCGCGACATTACCCGGGCTTATGCGCTGGACCCTGAAAATCACAATGTTGCGTTTCAGATGGCCGTTAACCTGCATCAAAGCGGCGACAAGGCGGGGTCGAAGGAAATTATGCAGCGGATTCTGACCGAAGAGCCCGGGCATGTGGCGACGCTGTTCCAACTTTCAACCATGGCGAACGCGGAAACCGCGCCAGACCTGATGCCAGCGGTTGAAGCCGCCCGCAAATCAAATGAGCATGAACTTTCAGAGTTGGAATTCGCCAAGGCCGAGCTGATCTCAAAGACAGAAGGGTTGGGCGCCGCGCTTCCTCAATTTGCGCGGGCCAATGCAGTCCAGCACGAAGCAAACCCGTATGATTTCCAGGCAGAAGAAGAAAAGCTGACGCAGATCACGGACCTGTTCCCCATTGGGGTCGATCCGGTCATGGCTGACCTTTCGGAATCCCCCAAACCCATTTTCGTTCTGGGCCAGCCCCGTTCCGGCACCACGTTGATGGAAATGATGCTGAGTTCTGACCCCGAAATCGCGGGGTGCGGAGAGCTTACGATTACCGGCGACCTGTCTCAGGCCCATTTGAAAATCGGTAAACGGTTCGGCGAAAAAGAGGCGGCGGAATTTGCACGGGAATTCCGCAAGTTGATGCCTCCAATCCCCCACGACTCCGCCGCGTTTGTCGATAAGATGCCGCACAACTTTCAGCGCGCGGGTTTCCTTCTGTCGGCCTTCCCCAATGCCAAAGTCATCAACATGCTGCGCGATCCGCGCGACGTTGGTCTGTCCAAATGGATCAGAAGGTTCCCTGCTGGCGGGATGCGCTATGCCTCAAACCTTGAAGCAATTGCCCACACAGCGAACCTGTACCGTCGCTATATGACGCATTGGACCGCTGTGTTTGGCGACAGAATTCTGACAGTTCCTTACGAAAAGCTGGTCGCCGATCCCAAGACGTACAGCCAACAGGTTGCCGAATTCTGTGACATCAAATGGTCCGAAACCATGATGCACCCGGAAAAGAACACCAAACAGGTCAGAACGGCCAGTATCGACCAAGTGCGCAAGAAAATCTCGACCAAGTCCATTGGCGGTTGGCGCGACGTTTCAGAGCATCTTCAACCGATGCTGCAAGGGTTCGACGCAGAACTTTGGCCGGAATACGATTTCAGCTAACGGGTCCGAAACAAAAAAGGCCGCATCGACTGATGCGGCCCGATTTTTGTTATCTAATTCGCGTTACTTCTGCTTGATGCGACCATCCAGATAAGGCGTGTAAGGCGCGTTTTCTGCAAGGTATTCCGCCGTCACATCAGCCAAGTCCGGGCCAAAGTCGTAGGCATTCTTGTCGTCACCTTCGAACATGCTGTATCCGTCGCCGCCATTGCGGACATAGTTGTTCGTGACAACCAAATAGGTCGCGGCGGGGTCAATCGGCTTAAAGCCGTCGCCATCGGCCACCATTACTTCGGTGATGCGGCCTTCGTTCGGTGCCACTGACGGGTCCCATGTGAAGGTCATGCCCGCCACCTGCGGGAAGCGGCCCTTGACCTCTTCGACTTGGCTGACGCCGTTTTCCAAAGCATCAATCACGCCCTGGCCGCTGATCTCAAAGGTCGAAAGCGTGTTCTGGAACGGCAGAACCGTCAGCACTTCGCCCATGGTCACATCGCCCGAGTCGATTGAGGCCCGTAGACCACCCGAATTGGCAATCGCGATCTGAGCGCCCTGATCCGCGACCCGCGCCAACATCGCGTCGGCGACAAGGTTGCCCATTTGGCATTCCTGAACGCGGCAAACATCGCGGTTTCCTTCAATCGCTTCAGCGGAACTGGCGACCACACGCTGTTTCATTTCCTCGATCGGGGCGCCCATCTCGGCAACACGCGCGGCGATATCGGGGTCCGGAGTTACCGAGGCATCCAGCAGGATTGGCTCACCTTCTGCAGATACAAGGTTTCCGTCATCATCAAAGGTCAGCGTAACCTCGCCGAGATACTTGGAATAGGCATAGGCCTGAACGACCGGAACGTCGCCGACCATCACGGGATAAGACCCAGCCGCGCCCTCTTGCGTGTTGGACAAAAGCGTATGGGAGTGCCCGCCCACGACTAGATCCAGCCCCGGAACTTTTTCGGCAATCTCGATATCCTTGGCCAAACCCACATGGGTCAGGGCGATGACGATATTCACACCCTCGGCCTTCAGCGCTTCGACATCAGCGGTCAGGCTTTCGATTTCGTCCTGAAACACTACGTCCTTGCCGGGGCTTGAGGTTTCCACCGTGTCCGTCGCCAGTGCTGAGACGATCCCGATTTTCTGGCCGCCCAGCTCGAGGACAACATGCCCATCAATGCGATCTTTCAGTTCCGACGAAGACGACAGGTCCAGGTTCCCCGAGATCACGGGAAAACTGACAACGTCAATAAATGCAGCCAGACCTTCGGGGCCGTCGTCAAATTCGTGGTTTCCAACCGCCATGACATCATAGCCGATTGCTTCCATGAACTCAGCTTCCGCAGCGCCCTTATAGGTCGTATAGAACAGCGAACCTTGGAAGGGGTCACCGGCATCAAGCAAAAGATAGTTTTCGCCGCTCAGCGCATCGCGACGGGCGTCCACGATCGTTTTCAACCGCGCAACGCCGCCAAAGCATTTGCCTTCTGCTTCATCCTCGGCATCGCAAGTTGAATCATATTTGTTGATGGACTCGATGCGGCTGTGGATGTCGTTGGTGTGCAGGATCGTCAGCTTGTATTCGGCCAACGCCATGCCTGCGGTCAGGCCCAAAACAGCAGCCGAAGCCAGGAAACGGGTCAACATATTGAAACTCCCTATTGTTATTGGGCGTGATGGTGCGCTCTGCTGTTCAAAGAGTCAAAGGGGGAAATCCATCTTGATTCTAGCCGTCGCGCGGGGCATCACGAGCCCATGCTGATTTACAAGATTTTTCGGGCCGATGAATGGGCCGCGTTGCAGTCCAACGGCGAATCCGATGGCGCTCCGATCGACGTTTCGGATGGGTATGTTCATTTCTCGACCGCGACGCAGGCTGCTGAAACCGCGACCAAGCACTTTGCGGGTGTCACAGGGCTGACCTTGTTGGCCTGCGATGCGGGCGCGATGGGAGGCGACTTGAAATGGGAGGTGTCGCGGGGCGGCGCTTTGTTCCCCCATCTATACCGCAAAATCCGCATGACGGACGTTGTCTGGTCGCGCCCCCTGCCGTTTGATGGACATGCGCACCAATTCCCCGAGGAGATGGAATGACAACCTATATCGACCCCGAGCGCGCGCAATTCGAGGCGTTCAAGACCCTCGACCGCGACCATCCGATCGAGATGCTGAATCTTGTGAAGTTCCGGGCCAAGGCGCAATACCCTGACGGGCATGATCTGGCGAAGGCTGACTTGACCGGCGCGCAGGCCTATCGGAACTACGGAACCGAAACCGCGCCGATCATCGCCCGTTTGGGTGCATCAATACTGTGGCGCGGTGCGTTCCAGACAACCCTGATCGGCCCCGGCGACGAAAGCTGGGATGCCGTTTTCATTGCCCGGTACCCTTCTGCACATGCCTTCCTTGAGATGGTTACGAACCCGACCTATCAAAAGGCGGTTGTGCACCGCCAGGCAGCGGTTGAAACCTCGCGCCTGATCCGCTGCGCCCCGGTACAGGGCGGAGAGTCGTTTGGATGAAACTGACCGAGAAAATTGGCCTTGCCGCCCTTCACCGGATGGACCCGGAAGCCGCTCATGGACTGTCGATCAAAGCCCTGAAGGCTGGGCTGGCCCCGGCACCGGGACCGATTACGTCGCCAAGGCTGCGTACAACAGTTGCAGGGCTTGACCTGCCGAACCCCGTTGGATTGGCCGCCGGTTTCGACAAGAACGGAGAGGTTCTTGCCCCGCTGTCCCGTGCTGGTTTCGGGTTTATCGAAGTCGGCGCAGTCACGCCGCGCCCCCAGCCCGGCAACCCAAAGCCGCGCCTGTTTCGCCTGACCGAAGACAGTGCAGCCATCAACCGGTTCGGCTTTAACAACGAAGGCATGGAGGTTATGGCAGGCCGTCTGGCGCAGCGCCCCAAGGAAGCTGTAATCGGCCTGAACCTTGGTGCGAACAAAGACAGCGACGACCGTCCGGGCGATTTTGCCAAGGTACTGGCCCATTGCGCCCCGCATCTGGATTTTGCCACGGTGAACGTGTCCTCTCCCAACACTGAAAAGCTTAGGGATTTGCAGGGTAAAGCTGCGCTGACTGCATTGTTAAGCGGCGTGATTGAAACCCGTGACGCACTGGCATGTCCTTTGCCGATTTTCCTGAAGATTGCCCCGGACCTGACCGAAGACGAGCTGCAGGATATTGCCGACGTGGCCCGCGAAACAGGTGTAGACGCCGTAATCGCCACCAATACGACACTGTCGCGCGACGGCCTGAGCAGCCCTCATAAGTCCGAGGCTGGTGGTCTTTCCGGCGCGCCGCTGTTTGAAAAATCCACCCGCGTTCTGGCACAGTTGAGCAAGCTGACAGACGGGCAGGTTCCGTTGATCGGCGTCGGCGGCATCAGCTCGGCCGAGCAGGCCTATGCAAAGATTTGCGCCGGGGCGTCGGCCGTTCAGTTCTATACAGCCATGGTATTCGGGGGCATTTCCCTTGCCTCTGACATTGCGCAGGGGTTGGACAATCTATTGGCCCGCGATGGGTTTGAAGCTGTTGCGCAGGCCGTTGGCAGCAAACGAGAGGATTGGCTGTGATCGAATATTGGCACAACCCGCGCTGCTCCAAGTCCCGAGCCGGGCTTGCTCTGCTAGAGGAAAACGGCGCAAAGGTTGAAATCCGCAAGTATCTGGATGATGCGCCTTCGGCAGAAGACATCCGCGCCACCCTGCAAAGCTTAGGTATTCCTGCCATCGAAATGATGCGGACCGGCGAAAAGCGTTTCAAGGAACTGGGACTGTCCAAGACAACGCCCGAGGATGACTTGATTGCAGCGATGGCTGCCAATCCGATCTTGATCGAACGCCCTGTGGCGATATCAGGCGGCAAGGCGGTTATTGGTCGGCCTTCTGAAAATCTGCTGACCCTGCTCTAGGCGATCTGGGCTTCCAGTCTGGGGTATCGCCATCCCAAGGTGACGCCCCGGGCAATGTTCAGCACCATCAGGGCCGCCCATAACCCGTGATTGCCCAGCCACGGGACAAGAACAAACAGCGCCACGACATAGATCGCGACGGATTGGATCATCGCTTGCCGCATTGCACGAGTCCACGTGGCGCCGATGTAGATACCGTCGAACATCCAGCTTGCCACGCCGATCACTGGGGCCAATGCTGCCCAGGCCAGATACTCTCGTGCGGCAACCCGCACTTCAGCCGAGGTGGACATAACATCGATCAACGCAGGTCCGGCCAAAAAGAACACTGCCCCCAGCACAAAGGCTCCGCCCACGCCCCAGAGCGACGCCATAACCGAGGCCTGCCGCACCTGATACCGATCCCTAGCGCCAACCGCCCCCCCGACAAGGGCCTCGGCAGAAAACGCGAACCCGTCCAGGGCAAACGCTGTGATTTCAAGAAATTGCAACAAGACCTGATTGGCCGCCAGGTTGACGTCGCCCAGATCTGATCCGACAAACAGAAAGGTCGTAAACGAGCCGGTCAAAAGGACCGAACGGATCATGATATCCCTGTTCACCTGCATCATGCGGCGCAGGCGGGCGGGATCGAATATTCGCGGCCAGTCGCGCCATTGATTGCCACCAAACGCGCTGCGGCACAGCCAGAGGCCCAAAGCCAGACCCGTCCATTCAGCGATCAATGTCGCAATCGCAACACCTTCGACGCCCCAGCCAAGTCCCAGCACAAACCAAAGGTCCAGCACGATATTCAAGCCGTTCATCCAGATTTGCAGGATGAACACCCCTTTTGTCCGTTCGATCGCGATCAGCCAGCCGGTCACCGCATAAAGCGCAATTGTCGCCGGAGCCCCCCAGATTCGAATTTCCAGATAGTCGCGCGTTAATGCCTCAACTTCGGGGCTGGCTGGCGACAGGGCAAACGCGCCCCAGAACACCCAGATTTGCGTCAGGACAAAAAACAGCCCCGCCGCACCGCCCAAAAGCAGCCCCCGCATCAAAAGAGCGCCAGTTTCGGCCGTGTCCCCTGCCCCGCGTGCCTGTGCTGCCAAACCTGTGGTTCCCATACGCAGGAACCCGAAAATCCAATAAATCGCGGACAGGATGACGGCGCCCATACCGACGGCCCCGATTGGCGCGGCCTGGCCCATTTGTCCGACAACACCAGTATCCACGGCCCCCAAAATGGGAACTGTGGCATTCGACAGCACAATCGGCACCGCAATCTTCAGCACCCGCTTATGCGTTATGGGTGCCGAAGCATCCTGCACAGCCGTCACTCTTTGGCGGTCGGTGGTTGTGGCATCAGAAAATGCCCTGTGGCCTGCGCATAGGGGCGCGCGTGATTGTCCTGCCACGCCTCAACCCGCACCGAAGCATATCGCCGCCCTGAACGGCTGACGAAGGCCCGGGCATATGCATCGCGTGGCAAGCCGGACCGCAGATAGTCAACAGTGAAATCCACCGTTTTGGGGAACCGCACCGTGTCATCCTTGAAGATATCTTCTGCATCCAGTTCACCGCTTTCGATCCGGGGAAAGAAAAACTCCCAACTCAGGGTGATTACTGCCGTCACTTCAAGAAAGGCCGCTGTGACTCCACCATGCAAAGCTGGCAGAAAAGGGTTTCCGATCAGCTTTTCGTCGAAGTTCAACACGCTGGTCAGTTCATCCCCGCGCCGGTCAAATCTGATATTGAGAAACCGGATATAGGGCACACCATCAACGATAGCGTTCAAAGCCGCATCGCGTCGTTGCTTTACGACTTGCATGGGCTCAGGACGGGTACGTGCCATTACAGCCCCTCCACGGTGAAAGACCCGGATGCCGTCGCCACAGGCAGATCCTGATCATCGTCCATTGCAGTTGCTCGGACAAAGGCGACGTTGCGGGTGATATGATAGCAGGTCGCGCGGGTCGTGATGCTCTGCCCCGGTGTCGCGGCGCGCATGTAGTCAATCCGCAGGTCGATCGTGGCCGTTCCCCCGGGGGCGGCGGGGTGGCTCATGACAGCGGCCCCGCAACAGGTGTCCAAAACGGCAAAGACCGCCCCCCCGTGGATCACACCTGTTCGCGGATCGCCAACCAGTTGTTCGCTGTACGGCATGGTGATTTCAGCCTCGCCGCTGTCGATTTTGGTCAGGTGCATTCCCAGCGCCTTGGCATGCGGAATCGCCTCGATGAACTGGCGCGCAATCGTCGCATTGTCGACCATGTACTTGTGTCCTCTTGGTTTCTCCCTTTATGAGCGAGGGGCAGGCAAAAGAGCAAGCCTGCCTGTTGCGCTTGCATGCGGCAGGCCATAGGTTGTCCCAGAGGAGATCAGGAATGTCCGACGATCGTTTGTCATTCAAAGAGATGTGCGCCGAGTTCGATGTGACCCCGCGTACCCTGCGCTACTATGAGTATATCGAGTTGCTGCAACCCGAACGGGAAGGCAGGTCGCGGTTCTATGGCCCTCGGGAATGTGCCCGGATGACGCTGATCATGCGGGGGCGGAAATACGGCTTTCCTTTGGAAGACATTCGCCAGTGGCTGTTGATCTACGAAGATCAGGGGAATCAGGCCCAAATGAAGGCCTTCGTTGAATTGGCCGACCAGCAGCTAGTCGAGCTGGAAAAGCAACGACAGCAACTGGATGAGGCGGTCGACGCGTTGCAGAGCATGCGTGATCAAACCGCCAGTTCGCTAGAATAATCAAGGGGCGGCAGGCGCTGCGCCGACTCCCCTCTTCACGGTGTCACCCTAAGGGACCGGCCATTTTCAAATTCGCCGGATCGCCGTGTCCTGCCGCCGCAAATCAGCACAACCTCATCTGTCAGGAATTGTGACGTCACGTTCGTTTGATCTTGGCGCCCAAGGCGCTTGACGTAAACGGATGTTACGTCAACTTATAAGTGACGTAGCGTTTGCATTACGTAAACTACACCTCCGTGTTGTAAGACGCGCATCGACTGCGCAACTAACTATTGAAAACGCCAGTGATCAAGAGTGCTGAACCCATGACCGAAGATCTGATGACCATTCGTGAAATGTGCGAGACGTATGACGTCACTCCACGCACATTGCGTTTTTACGAGGCAAAAGAACTTTTGTTTCCGATCCGTGAAGGGCAAAAACGCCTGTTCACCAAACGCGACCGGGCACGCCTGAAGCTTATCCTTCGCGGGAAACGCTTTGGGTTCAGCCTGGAGGAAATTCGGCAACTGCTGGATCTCTACCACGTCGGCGATCAGCAGATGACCCAGATGACCCGCACGCTTGAGATCGCGCGGGAACGTCTGGTGGACTTGGAATCCCGCCGGGACGAACTGGACCAGGCGATCAGCGAAATGAAAGAGCAGTTGCGCTGGGGCGAAAAAGTCATCGCCTCGATGAAGAACGAGAAAAACGCCGCCGAGTAACCCTGGCGGTCCCTAATCACCCGGACATCTGAATATTAAAGGGAGCTTCAAATGCCCGTCTATAACGCGCCCACCAAAGACATGCAGTTCATCCTGCACGAAGTGCTTAACATTTCGGGGTCGGACATCCCCGGATACAACGAACTGGACGCCGAATTCACCGGTGCCGTGTTGGAAGAAGCGGGAAAGATTGCATCGAACGTCCTGCATCCGCTGAACACCGTTGGCGACACCGAAGGCTGCCGCCTTGAAAACGGCATCGTTTACACACCGACCGGCTTCAAGGACGCGTTCGAGCAGATGAAGGAAGGTGGTTGGACCGGCCTAGATATGCCCGAGGAATTCGGCGGTCAGAACATGCCCTATGTGATGGGTACTGCCGTGGGCGAGATGTTCTCGGCCTCGAACCAGGCGTTCACCATGTATCAAGGTCTAACCCACGGTGCGGCTTCGGCCATTCTGGCGCACGGCACCGACGAACAGAAAGCCACCTATCTGCCCAACATGGTAAGCTGTGAATGGACCGGCACCATGAACCTGACGGAACCGCATTGCGGCACCGACCTGGGCCTGATGCGCACCAAGGCCGAGCCCCAAGATGACGGCTCATACAAGATTTCGGGTCAAAAGATCTTTATCTCGTCCGGCGATCACGACATGGCCGACAACATCATCCATCTGGTGCTGGCCAAGGTCCCCGGCGGCCCCGAGGGCATCAAGGGTGTTTCGCTGTTCATCGTTCCCAAGTTCATGGTGAACGAAGATGGCTCGCTAGGCGAACGCAACGGCGTTTCGGTCGGCAAGATCGAAGAGAAAATGGGCATCCACGGCAACTCGACCTGTGTGATGAACTATGACGAAGCCAAGGGCTTTTTGCTGGGCGACCTGAACAAAGGTATGCGCGCTATGTTCACCATGATGAACGAAGCGCGTCTGGGTGTGGGTATGCAGGGCCTGTCGCAGGCCGAGGCCGCGTATCAGAACGCTTTGGAATACGCCAAGGACCGCCTGCAGGGCCGTGACGTAACCGGCGTGAAAAACCCAGATGGTCCCGCAGACCCGCTGATCGTCCACCCCGACGTCCGCCGCAACTTGATGGATCAGAAAAGCTTCACCGAAGGCGCACGGGCATTCATCCTGTGGGGTGCCACGCTGATCGACCAGGCGCACCGCTCGGAAGACAAGGACGCGGACGGCCTGATCTCGCTGCTGACGCCGGTCATCAAGGGCTTCCTGACCGATCAGGGCTATGACATGACCGTTCAGGCCCAGCAGATTTACGGCGGCCACGGCTACATCGAAGAATGGGGCATGTCGCAATATACCCGCGACGCGCGGATCGCCATGATCTACGAAGGTGCAAACGGCGTTCAGGCACTTGACCTTGTGGGCCGCAAACTGGCCACCGATGGCGGCAAGCACGTCATGGCATTCTTCGAGATCGTCAAGAATTTCTGCAAGGTAAACGGCGGCCAGAACGAAGCCTTCGACAAAGCGTTCATTGAACCGCTCAAGGCGGCTTCGAAGGACTTGCAGGCCGCTGGCATGTATTTCATGCAGAACGGTGCCAAGAACCCCAACCACGCGCTGGCCGGGTCGAACGACTTCATGCACATGTTCGGCCATGTCTGCCTAGGCCTGATGTGGGCGCAAATGGCAAAAGCGTCTTATGCAGCCCTTGACGGCGCAGCCTCGGATACCGAGTTCTACGAGACCAAGATTGCCACCGGCCAGTTCTACATGGCGCGTCGCCTGCCGGCCACCGGCCTGCATCTGGCACGTATCCAGACCGGCGCCGACACAGTCATGGCACTGGAGGCGGCAAACTTCTGATCCTTACCTGGTTCCGGGGGCGACCCCGGAGCCAGTTCCTCGGGAGGGAAAGACATGCCGAAACGATTTCGTTTAACCCGCCGGTTTCCGGTCGCAATGACCGAAGACGGATACCGCAAGCTTAGGGGGTTCGCCCGCGAAGCAGGCTTGGACGAAGGCGAAGCGCTGTCTTTCCTTTTTGAAAACTTCAACAGCGTCATCGATCAGGACAACCTGACCCACCGACTCCGGGTTTTCAATTCCGAGCTAGAGGCGCGCAAGCGTTGAACCAAAAGCAAACAGAACCCGGAAAACCGCGTATTTTCAACAAGAAGAAACTTGCGCAATAGACCGCAACGTCATTCATGAATGACAGGTTCTTGCTGCTAAAGATACGCGTGAAAAACAGTCGATCAACGCCACGGGAGGGGCGCGACCATGACCATGAAACTATATTGCTTCGGCGCGAGCGGAAATTCCTACAAGGCGGCTCTGGCGCTTGAATTGTCCGGTCTGGATTGGGAGCCGATCGAGGTCGAATTCTTCAAGGGCGAGACACGGACCCCTGAATACCGCGACTACGTCAATGCGATGGGTGAAGCCCCGGTGTTGGTTGATGGTGATTTTCGCACCAGCCAGTCCGGCGCGATTCAGGCATATATCACTGAAAAAACCGGCAAATTCGGCGGCACAACGCATGAAGAGAAATACGAGGTTCTGCGTTGGGTTCTCTGGGACAACCATAAGTTCAGTTCGATGGCGGGTTTGACACGCTTCCTGATGAACTTCCTGCCCGCTGAACACCGCAACGCGGACGTTATTGCATTCAATCAAGGGCGTCTGAAAGCGGCTTATCAAGTTCTTGACGCTCATCTGGATGGCCGCGACTGGATCGTTGGCAACGGTGTGACAAACGCCGATCTCAGTTGCTGCGGATATCTGTATTACCCCGAACCTTTCGGCTTTGACCGCGCCGAATGGCCCAATATCGACAAATGGCTGACGCGGCTGTCTGAACAGCCCGGTTGGCAACCACCCTATGACCTGATGCCCGGCCAAGCACCGGATCGAGCTTAAGGAGAGCTACTGATGACCGAAGCATATATCTATGACGCCCTGCGCACCCCGCGTGGCAAGGGCCGTAAGGATGGCAGTCTGCACGAGGTGACCTCGGTGCGACTGTCCGCCGTGACCCTGAACGCGCTGAAGGAGCGTAACAACCTTGAAGGCCACGCCGTTGAGGACGTGATCTGGGGCAACGCCACTCAGGCAATGGAACAAGGCGGCTGTCTGGCCCGGACTGCTGTTCTGGCGTCGGATCTGGATGAAAGCATCCCCGGCCTGTCGATCAACCGTTTCTGCGCATCGGGCATGGAGGCCGTGAACCTGGCGGCAAACCAGGTCAAAGGCGGTGCTGGCGACGGCTACATCGCCGGTGGCGTGGAAATGATGGGCCGCGTGCCCATGGGTTCCGACGGGGCAGCGATTGCCATTGACCCGACCGTGGCGATGGACACCTATTTCGTGCCGCAGGGGATTTCCTCGGACATCATCGCAACTGAATACGGGTTCAGCCGTGAACAGGCCGACCAGTTGGCGATGGAATCGCAGCGCCGTGCGGCACAAGCCTGGGAAGAAAACCGGTTCGAGAAATCGGTGATCTCGGTCAAGGACCGCAACGGCCTGACCATTCTGGACCGCGACGAATACATGCGCCCCGGCACCGACATGCAGAGCTTGGGCAGCCTGAACCCCGCCTTTCAGATGATGGGTGAGCAGATGCCCGGTTTCGACAAGGTGGCGCTGCTGAAATACCCGCATCTGGAAAAGATCAACCACATCCACCATGCGGGCAACAGCTCGGGCATTGTGGACGGGGCTGCGGCGGTTCTGATCGGCAACAAGGAATTCGGTGAAAAGCGCGGCCTGAAACCCCGCGCGCGCATCAAGGCCACCGCCAAGATTGGTCTGGACCCGACCATCATGCTGACCGGCCCCGTGCCGGTGACACAGAAAATTCTGGCTGACAGCGGCATGGCGATCTCGGACCTCGACCTGTTCGAGGTGAACGAAGCCTTTGCCTCGGTCGTGCTGCGCTTCCAGCAGGCGTTCGATGTCGACCCCGAACTGGTCAACGTCAACGGCGGCTCGATCGCTATGGGTCACCCGCTTGGCGCCACCGGTGCGATCATCATCGGCACCCTGCTGGACGAGTTGGAGCGCCAGGACAAAGAGACTGGTCTGGCAACGCTGTGCGTGGCCTCGGGCATGGGTGCAGCCACCATCATCGAGAGGGTGTAATGCCCAAGCTGGATCTCTCGCGGATCCCGTTTGTGGAGGGGTCGTCCTATCCCGGCAAACTGGCCGAGGCGACCGCAGGTCGTTTCGTTCAGCGACTGGGGGATGCGGGCGGTCTGACCCAATGCGGGGTCAACATCGTGCGGTTGGAACCGGCGGGGATGTCCTCGTTGCGGCACTACCACATGGAGCAGGACGAGTTTGCCATTGTGCTTTCCGGCACCTGCACCCTGATCGACGATGACGGTGAACATGAGATGCAGCCCGGTGACTGTGCGGCCTGGCCCGCAGGTGAGCCCAACGGCCACCACTTTGTGAACAAAACCGACGCGCCTGCGACCTTTCTGGTGGTGGGCACGCGGACCCCGACCGAGACCGCTTACTACAGCGACCTGGACATGATGGTGAAGGACGACGCATATGGCGAATCCTTCACCCGGAAAGACGGCAGCCCCCTGACGGCTGACCAGATAGGAGACGACGGATGACCGAGTTTACCCTGACCAAAGACGCCGATGGCGTCGGTACAATCACCTGGGATGTTCCCGGCAAATCAATGAACGTGATGTCCTTTGACGGGCTGACACAACTGGATGCCTGCATTGATCAGGCGCTGGCTGACGATGAGGTCAAAGGCATAATCATCACTTCGGGCAAAGAGGGATCCTTTGCCGGTGGCATGGACCTGAACCTGCTGGCCGTGATGAAGGAACAGGCGGGTGATGACCCGGCCAAGGGCCTGTTCGAAGGCACGATGAACATGCACAAGCTGCTGCGCAAAATCGAGTTGGCTGGCATGGACCCCAAGACCAAAAAGGGCGGCAAGCCGATTGCGGCCGTTCTGCCCGGAACCGCCGCCGGTATTGGCATGGAACTTCCCCTGTCGACCCATCGCATCTTTGCCGGTGAAAGCCCCAAGGCCAAATACGGCCTGCCGGAAATTATGATCGGCATCTTCCCCGGCGCAGGCGGAACCACACGGATGGTCCGCAAGGTCGGCGCAATGGCTGCGGCTCCGCTGCTGCTGGAAGGCAAGATGTTGGACGCCAAGAAGGCCAAAAGCGCAGGCTATATCGACGAGATCGCAGCAGACCCGATGGCTGCAGCGAAAGAATGGGTTCTGAACGCCAAAGACGCCGATCTGGTCAAGCCGTGGGATGCCAAAGGTTATAAGATGCCCGGTGGCGCTCCGTTCAGCCCGGCTGGTTTCCCGAACTTCGTCGGTGCTGCCGCGATGGTGCATGGCAAGACGCAAGGCGCATTCCCTGCTGCCAAAGCCTTGTTGAGCGCGGTTTACGAAGGTGCGTTAGTTGATTTCGACACCGCGCTGAAGATCGAGGCCCGCTGGTTCACTACCGTACTGATGAACCCCTCTTCCGGCGCGATGATCCGCTCTTTGTTCCTGAACAAAGAGGCGCTGGACAAGGGTGCCGTGCGCCCCGCCGGTATCCCCGATCAGTCGGTCAAGAAGATCGGCGTTCTAGGTGCAGGCATGATGGGGGCCGGTATCGCCTTGGTTTCTGCGCAAGCCGGGATGGAGGTTGTTCTGATCGACCGTGATCAGGCCGCCGCCGACAAGGGCAAGGCCTATACCGAAGCCTATCTGGACAAGGGCATGAAGCGCGGCAAAGTCACCGAGGACAAGAAAGTCGCCATGCTGGGCCAGATCACCGCGACCCCGGATCTGGATCAGCTGAAAGGCTGTGACCTGATCATCGAGGCCGTGTTTGAAGACCCCGCGGTCAAGGCCGACATGACCAAAAAGGTCGAGGCTATTATCCCCGAAGATTGCATCTTTGCGTCGAACACCTCGACCCTGCCGATCACCGATCTGGCCAAGGCAAGCGTGCGGCCCGAGCAGTTCATCGGCATCCACTTCTTCTCGCCGGTCGAGAAGATGTTCCTGGTCGAGATCATCAAAGGCAAGGAAACCGGGGATCGCGCAGTCGCCAAGGCGTTGGACTATGTGCGCCAAATCCGCAAGACGCCGATCGTGGTTAATGACGCGCGGTTCTTCTACTGCAACCGCTGTATCATCCCCTACCTGAACGAAGGTGCCCGCATGGTGACAGAGGGCGTCAGCCCCGTGCTGATCGACAACGCCGCACGCCAATTGGGCTTTCCTGTGGGGCCGATCACGCTCACTGATGAAACCTCGATTGATCTGGGGGCCAAGATTGCTCGCGCGACCAAGGCAGCGATGGGCAATGCCTACCCCGAAAGCCCGGCGGACGATCTGATGTTCTGGATGGAAGAACAGGGCCGTCTGGGGCGGAAGTCTAAATCCGGCTTCTTCGACTATGACGAAAAGGGCAAGCGCCTGGGTTATTGGAAAGGGATGCAAGACAAATACCCGCTGGCCGAGGATCAGCCCGACCTGATCGAGGTTCAAGAACGTCTGATGTTCGCCCAGGTTCTGGAAGCCGTCCGCGCGCTGGAGGAAGGCGTGGTAGAAGATATCCGCGAGGCCGATGTGGGTGCGATCCTGGCATGGGGCTTTGCACCTTGGTCCGGTGGCCCACTTAGCTGGGTAGATATCATTGGTGCCCCCTATGCCGCCGAGCGTTGCGACCAACTATCGGCTAAATATGGCGATCGCTTCGCCTGCCCGCCGCTGCTGCGTGAAATGGCTGAGAAGGGTCAGACCTTCTATGGCCGCTTCGACCCCGAAGCAAAAGCCGCCTAAATTAACAAAGCTGGCGCATGTCCTTATGCGCCAGCTTTTCCATTTTCTCGGAAGCCCGCGCAGACCACCCTGCATGGCTTCAAGTTTCGCCCCCAATTTTATTTGAATTCGTGATCAGTTCGGCGGGTCGAATTGATATCCGAACCTGTCGATATCTTCTGCGCAGGCACTGGCAATAGCGGAGGCTGTTCGGGCTGAGTAGTATTGCCTGTAGCCCTTGGAACGAACTGACGGATTCACACGCCGCAAATCGAACTGAAACCCAAGATGCGCAAACAATGGCGCTGCATCCTGTTCGAAATGTTCCAACCGAATGTAGGCCCTGCAACACTCCTGCCCTTCTGCCGTGGTCATATATTGGCGTGCCGGGTAGTTTTGAAAGGATCGTAGTGTTGCCGGGTGCATAACGAAGTCTTCAAAAGACAGCGCCTTGGCCAGCGAGACTGCGGGATGATCAAAATCCTGATCCTGTAACCAGTGAAAATAGCTGACCATTCGGTCCCATGGGTTACGCACCAGCGTGAAGGTAAACATGTCCTTCAGGTCGTCGGCGGTCAGAACTCCGTCAATATCCGCAAGTGTCGAGTGTTTCCACAGCCGCCCGCGTGCGTTAAGCGACTTGGCCCGTTTGCGACGCCTTTTGGCTTTGGGAGTGTCCCCCAACAGAATGTCGTCTTTCATCGCACGCTGTTCCAGCGCCAGCGCAAGCGATGTCCCCCCCGTTTTGGGAATGTGGACAAAGACACAGCGCCGCCCTCGCGAGATAATCACGCCGCCACCTTTCGCGCCACTTCCCGCGAGGCGCGCCACCCCAACAATGCCCCAGCCGTGGCGATCAGACCAATTCCCACCGTCTGCAACATTCCGATTGTTTGACCGAAGGCGACCCATGCAAAAAGCGGTCCAAAGACCATAACCGAGTATTCAAAGACCGCGACATACGAGGGTTCCCCGATCTGGTATGACTTGATCAACATAAAGACGGCAATCGTGGACCCTCCGGCCTGCAACAGAATCCAAGGCACGGCGGGCGTCATATTAGGCTCCCAGCCTCGGGTCGCGAAGCCCTGCGGCCCGGCGACAGACTCAAGCGGAAACACCGACAGGGCCACAAGCCCGATTGCCCCGGCCACACCCAAAGTGATGACCATGGCCGCCAAAAGCGAGACGGTGCTTTCCTCGGAACAATGGCTGCGGGTGATTATTGCGCTCAGGGCGTAGAACAACCCTCCTGCGACAGGCAGCAAGCTTAGCGTGTCAAACTCATACGGATTCGGCTGCAAGACACACAAGATACCGCAAAACCCAAGGATGACAGCAAATATGCGCCACGGTCCGATGGTCTGCTTCAGCCACAAGGCGGAAATCAAAAGCACGAAGATCGGCGAAGTGAACAATCCGGCCAGCGCCTGCGCAATCGGCATCAGCGCAAGGGAAGAAAAGTAAAACAACATGGCTAGGGTGATCAGAACACTACGCAAAACAACCGGCCCCAGCCGTTTCGGGCGCAGGCTGCCCAGGCCCAGCAGCGACAGCCCGACAATCAATGGTAGCATCAGCAAAGAACGGCTCAGGTGGAACTGCCACAATCCAATCGTTTCAGCCAACAGCACCACCACATTGTCGATCACTCCGATAATTGCCATGGCGCTGATCATCAGCACCGACGCGAGTATTGGTGATGTCTGTGTTTCTGACTGCATCTGCCGCCCTGACACTGATCCCGGACGCGAAATTTTTCCCGCGCGTCGTGATATCCAGCACATTTCCCGATTAACGTGCAACAGGTTTGCGCCATTGGATTTTAGCGTGCTAAACTAAGTTCAAATAATAACGAGCAGACCTCACCTTGATGACGGCCCTGAAACAGTACCAGCGGATCGAAGCCACCGGTCTGTGGCGCCCCTCGCCCGATGTGCAACGGCGCGAGGTCGTAGTTTCAATTGGCGAAGCGACTCTGACAATTTCGGATTTCAATGACCGCGCCCTGACACATTGGTCACTGGCAGCGCTGGAACGTCAAAACCCCGGCAGCTATCCGGCCATTTTCAACCCCGATGGCGACCCGGAAGAAACGCTGGAACTGGCGGAATCCGAAACCACCATGATTGAGGCCATCGACCGCCTGCAACGCGCAATCGACCGTGCGCGACCACATCCGGGGCGGCTGCGATGGCTGAGCGTTGCGGGCGTTGTCGGGGCCGTTCTTGCGCTTTTGCTGCTATGGGTGCCGGCCGCCCTGCAAAACCACGTTGTGTCTGTCGTGCCGGAGATCAAAAGGCAGGACATAGGCGACGCCATCCTGAGCCGGATTGAAAGGGTGTCAGGCCGCGCGTGCGCCTCTGCGGACGCGCAGGAGGCACTGGATCATCTAGCGACGCGGACGGGGGTGCGCAGCGTCGTGATCCTTCCTGCGGGCGTGCAAAGTAGCCTTAGCCTACCCGGAGGGATCATCCTTCTGAACCGCTCATTGGTTGAAGACCACGAAGACCCCTCGGTCGCGGCAGGGTACATCATCGCCGAACGCGCGAGGGCGGCGGCTCAGGATCCTTTGGATGACCTTCTGGACCGAACCGGAGTGCGCTCGGCCTTTCGCCTTCTCACGACTGGAGAACTGACCCCCGATATCGTCGATACGTATACCGAGCAGGTCTTGTCCGAGCCGCGCCCTACCTTGCCGGACGACGACCTGCTTGAGCTTTTCGCGCAAGTCGCTCTTCCCTCGACACCATATGCCTATGCGATGGATGTGACGGGCGAAACCGTTCTGGGCCTGATCGAAGCTGACCCGATGGCAGGACGACCTTTGCAACAGGTGCTGCCGGACCGCGATTGGGTCCGGCTTCAGAACATCTGCGGAGAGTAGACCGCTTATTTGGTTCCGAACATCCGATCCCCGGCGTCGCCAAGGCCCGGCATGATGTAGCCTTTGGAGTTCAGTTCTCGGTCCAGCGAGGCAGTCACGATGTGCACATCGGGGTGCGCCTCTTTCATACGCGCGACGCCCTCAGGGGCAGCCAACAGGCACAAGAACCGGATATCGGTGGCACCAGCCTCTTTCAGCAGGTCGATCGCAGCAGCCGAGCTGTTGCCCGTGGCCAGCATCGGGTCGACAGCGATGACAAGGCGGTCTTTCAAACCTTCGGGCGCTTTGAAATAGTACTGAACAGGTTTCAGCGTTTCTTCATCCCGGTACAGCCCCACAAACCCCACACGGGCCGAGGGGACCAGTTCCAACACACCATCCAGCATCCCGTTGCCAGCCCGCAGAATGGACACAAGCGCCATTTTCTTACCTGCGAGAATCGGGGCGTCCATCTCCTCCATCGGGGTTTCGATGTGCCGGGTGGTCAGAGGCATTTCGCGCGTGATCTCATAGGCCAGCAGCAGTGTAATCTCGCGTAGCAACTGCCGAAAAACGGCGGTCGATGTGCCCTTGTCCCGCATGAGCGTCAGTTTGTGCTGAACCAGCGGGTGGTCGACGACGGTCAGGTGTTCGCTCATGATCTCTCCAGTCTTTTCTTGACCCGCTCACGGGTCTCTTCATCGCAAAAGGCCGCAGTCAGGGCCGTTTCATTCAGGGCTGCAAAATCGTCGGCTGTCCAGCCGAAAGCTTTGGCCAGCATCTCATATTCGCGTCGCATTGTGGTATGGAAAAACGGGGGATCGTCGGTTGAAACCGTGACTTTGACACCTGCGTCGCGCAGATTTGCTATCGGGTGGGCTGCAAACTCGGGGAAAAGCCCCAGAACCACGTTCGAGCCGGGGCAGACCTCAAGCGTTACCTCGCGATCCACCAGTTCGTGTACAAGATCCGGGTCTTCGGACGCGCGAACCCCATGGCCGACACGCTCCACGCCCAGCTCCCGGATGGCGTCCCTGACGCTTTCGGGGCCGCCAAATTCCCCCGCATGTGTGGTCAGGCGCAGCCCGGCCTCGCGTGCGCAATCAAAGGCCCACTTGTAATCCCCCTGCGTGCCGACGGATTCGTTGCCGCCCATTCCAAAGCCGGTGATCCAGTGCCCCGCAGTTTCCGCAGCACACCGGGCGCTGACCTTGGCCTGCTCCGCCCCGAAATGGCGCACACAGGTGACAACACCGCGCAGGGTGATATCGTATTTCCGTTCGGCTTCATCGGCCGCGTCCTGAATGGCATTCAGATAGTCGCGCCAGGCGTGCAGGTCACCGCCGCCACAGAAATCCGGGCTTAGAAATGTTTCCGAATAGACGACCCCGTTCGCCACGCTTTCCTCCAAGATCGCAAGCGTCAGCCGCCGAAAATCCTCGGGCGATTTCAGCACTTCGCAGGCGGCCTCATACACGCTGAGGAAATGCGCGAAGTCCCGGAAATCATAGCTGCCGTCCGGCTTGAAAATTCCACTCAGGTCGATGCGCTTTTCGTGCGCCAGCTGGCGAATAAAGGCAGGCGGGGCCGCGCCTTCGTGATGCAGATGCAGTTCGATCTTTGGCAGGTCTGCTACGGTCATAGAAAACTCCGTCCCGGCCCTTGGGCCGGAATGTTCAAATGGGTCGCAATGCTTGCGGCGATATCAGCGAAATTGACGGCTCCGATTTCACCCGCGCCTAGTCCGGCGATCAGCACCGGCACTTGTTCACGAGTGTGGTCCGTTCCGATCCAGCTTGGATCATTTCCGTGATCTGCGGTCAACAGCGTCATATCTCCGGGGCGCAGGCGCAAAAGAAGGGCGCCGATCTCACGATCAAACCATTCCAACGCACGGGCATAGCCGCTGACGTCCCGGCGGTGGCCAAAAAGGCTGTCGAACTCGACGAAATTGGCGAAGGTCAGACTTCCCTCTTCGGCCTCGTCCACCAGATCGGACAGGTGCCCCATCAGTTCCGCATCCGAGCCCTTGCGCAGCGTATCAATCCCCCGCATCGAGAAGATGTCGCCGATCTTGCCAACCGCATGAACCCGCCGCCCCGCGTCCTGCACCCAATTCGTCAGAACCGGCGCGGGCGGTAGGATGGCAAAGTCCTTGCGATTGGTTGTCCGCGTAAAGCCTGTATCCGGTGAGCCGACGAAAGGACGAGCGATCACACGCCCAACTTTCATTTCGTGCAACCGAGGGGCAAGTGCCCGGCACATGTCCAACAGACGCTCAAGACCAAAACTTTCTTCATGGGCGGCGATCTGAAAGACGCTATCTGCCGACGTATAGCAAATCGGCCAACCGGTTCGCATATGTTCGGCCCCCAATTCCGCGATGATCGCTGTGCCAGAGGCATGGCAATCGCCCAAAATCCCTTCTGTTCCAGCCGCTTGTGCAGCGGCACGGCTCAGATCATTGGGAAAGCTGGGAGTCGTGTCAGGAAAATAGTGCCAGTCCCACGGCACGGGCAGACCTGCCAATTCCCAATGCCCTGACGGTGTATCCTTGCCCCGCGAATGTTCACGCGCGCACCCCCAAAGACCGATTGGTTCGGCCTGCAATCCCGGCGTTTCATCGCCTGAGGCCAGCCGGGTGGCCGCCCCCAACCCCAAAGCGTCTAAATTTGGCACGCGCAGCGGACCAGACCGCCCCTCCTCGGCCCGCCCCTCGGCGCAGGCCTGCGCGATATGGGCCAGCGTGTTTGCCCCGGTATCCGGCATATCACCGTTAAAGAACCGATCCGCGTCCGGTGCCCCGCCAATGCCAACCGAATCCATGACGACCAGAAATGCACGGCTCATGCTGTGATCCTTTCATGCACGATGCCCGGAAGCGACGGGCTTTCAGGGCCAAGACTGATCGCGTGCAAGACCGATTGCGCGGCTTGACGCGCTGCATCCTCACGGGCGGCGTGGATCACAGCCAGGGGCGCGCCCTTGTCAATCTTGTCGCCCAGTCGCACGATATCGGAAATGCCAACAGCCGGGTCGATCACGTCATCCTCGACCTGTCGGCCACCGCCCAGCGCAACAACGGCAAGGCCCAGCGCCTCGCCATCCATTGCCGTTACATATCCGCTGGAAGGTGCTGGAACCTCGAGAATAACGCTGGCTTCGGGCAAGTAACGCGACCAGTTTTCGACAAAGTGCAGTGGCCCACCAACTGCAGCCATCATGCGCCCGAACCGCTCTGCCGCGCGGCCATTGCGGATAACCTCAGAGACCTTGTCGCGCCCTTCATCCAGTGTTGAAACCATCCCGGCATCAACCAGCAGGACACCGCCCAACTCGGCCGAAATCTCGGCCAGAGGCACATTCTGCCCACTGGTCAGAACCTTCATGACCTCACAGATTTCCAAGGCATTTCCCAATGCCGGGGCCAAGGGCTGGTTCATATCCGTAATCACGGCCGACGTCCGGCACCCAGCGGCATTGGCTGTCTCGGTCAATGCCGTGGCCAGATTGCGCGCGTCTTCATGCGTTTTCATGAACGCGCCGCTGCCAACCTTGACGTCCAGTACCAGAGCATCCGGACTGGCCGCCAGTTTCTTGGACAGGATCGACGCTGTAATCAGATCAAGGCTTTCCACTGTCGCAGTAACATCACGGATTGCATAAAGCCGTTTGTCCGCCGGGGCGATCTGCCCCGTCGCGCCAACAATGGCCGCACCTTCATCGCGCAAAATCTGGGCCAGCCGATCCTGCCCGATTTGCGTTGAAACGCCGGGAATTGCTTCCAACTTATCCAGGGTTCCCCCGGTATGGCCCAGCCCACGTCCCGAGATCATCGGAACAAAAGCGCCCAACTCGACCAGCGCCGGGGCCAGCACCAGACTGACGCTGTCGCCCACACCCCCGGTCGAGTGTTTGTCGATCACCGGTCCGTCGACATCCCATATCAGGACCTCGCCGCTGTCGCGCATTGCGACCGTCAGATCAGCCCGCCCCTGCGCACCCAGACCGCCCATGCAGACGGCCATGGCAAAGGCCCCGGCCTGTGCGTCACTAACCCCGCCATCCGCTAGACCCTGTGCAAACCAGTTCAGCTCGGCGGCCGTTGGAACCTCGGACCGGCGCAATTTTGCAATAATCGAGCGGGCATCCATGCGGTCAGACATCCTCCATGTGCGATGCGTCGAACGCGCCGGGTAACAGGTCACCGATCGTTGTCACCAACTCCGCGCCGTCCACGCTGGCCAATGTCACCTTGACGTCGCGCTTGCCGAATTCCGCCAGCTTTTGCCTGCATCCCCCGCAAGGCGGCACAGGCTGAGGGGACGAGGCCACAACATACACTTCGGTCAAGTCCTGTTCGCCCGCGGCGACCATGGCAGCGATCGCTCCGGCTTCGGCACAGGTTCCTTCGGGGTAGGCCACGTTTTCGACATTGCACCCGGCATATACCTGACCCGAGGCCGACCGGATCGCCGCACCGACCTTGAATTTGGAGTAGGGCGCGTATGCGTTTTCCCGAACCGAAAGTGCTGTGTCTTTCAACGTCATGGCGATTCCCCAATTTTTGATCATCTGGTCAGAAACTTACACACTACCGGAAAGCACTCGGGGAATTGAAGCCCCAAGCACAGATTTCCTGAACCAAATCGCTTAGTCCAGTATCGTGTTGAAGACACCCGGCAGCGTGACCTCCAACAGTTCGACGTCCTCTGACGGGTCGGCCAGTCGGGTAAGCATTCCGGGTGGGATGACAAAAGCATCCCCCTGCTCCAGCCGGTACGGATCGCGTCCTTCGCCCTCAAGGGTGACTTGGCCGTTCATGACAAATGTAAAGTGAATATCAGTATCGTGCGTTGCCCAAGCTGGTTCGCCCTGACCCTTGCGTACCACCTGCACCCCGGCCACACCCTTGGTGTTTTCGGCGATCGTTGTATCCCGGCAAACATAGCCCGGCAGCCGGAATGCCCCCCACTCCGCACCCGCGGCCTGGTTAAAGACGAACTTTTGGCCCTGCCATTCCCGATCGGGACGAAGGTCCGGAGTGGGAAGGGTCATGTCGTGATCAATCTCGGTTACATGCTCGGCTGGCACACCGATCTCGATTACCTGCACATTGTCCGACGCTTCGAGCACGCGATGACGGATTTCAGGCGGCTGGATAAAGCAATCGCCCGCCGTCAGGCGCATCTTGTCACCCTGATCCTCATAAACCACGTCCACCCAGCCGTGGATGCAGAAGATTAATTGGAACCCGACCTTGTGGAAATGCACCATGTCTGGCACCGGCCCACCATCCGGTATCCGGATATGGCTGGCGATGATCGACCCGCCCAAACGGTCAGGCACCAGATCGCGGTAATGCATCCCGGCACGTCCGATAATCCACGGCGCCTGATCTTTGAGCCGCCGCACCACAAATGAATGAACGGTATCCGGCATCACCATCGGAGGGTTGAGTTCATCAATCTCAACCCGCGTACCGTTCGGGGCGATCAAAGCGCGCTGACCATCAGCAAATCCGTCAGGATCATCCGTCAGAATACGCAGAGTGCCGGGACTTTCCGGTGCATCTTTTTCAATCCGAAGTCGCAACCCATGACCCGAGAAAACTGCGACACGCGGATCGTCAGCAGGATAGATCATGTCCATCCGCATCCCTAGAACCTTGGTAAAAAAGGGGATGTCGTCGCGCAACTCCTGCGTCGGCAGGCGAATCTCAGCGTGGATCTGGTTGGGGTTCTCGGTCATTTAAGGTCTCTTCGATTTCGGCTTTGGGCCATCCGATCAGAACAGCGGCCAGAATGCCAATCGAAAAGAACATCTCAAGCGTTTCTTCCAACACAAAGAACCGCACCATCATGACACCAGAAAAATCATGCCGGAACATGTACGACACTTCTTCCAGCCCTTGCGCCAAAACCGCAAAGAGCCCCGCCACCACAAACATCACCATAAACGATGCCCGACCGCGCAGCGCGCGCCACCCGTTCGGAATGCCGTGCCGGATCAAACCGAATAGAACAATCAGCCCCAAAACCACGCGAACGGCCGTGATATCAAGAACGGCATCCAGCCCGTTCAAAATCTCGAACGGCAAACTGCCGACGGGGTAGATGTCGGACTCAAGCTCTCGTTCCGCCAAAAGCAGGCAGACAAGACCGATATACATGCGACTTAGGCCCGGGAAACGGTAGAACGCAGCCAATCCAGCAGCAAAAAGCCCCATTGCGGAAACGGTCTCGATCAAACCGCCTTCCTGATTCAGGGTCGATGTCTGCACGGGCCATATAATACCCACGAGCAAAATCACTGCGCCCAATGCGATCGCACCCCAAAACGCAATTCGCTTGGCACCGAAGAGCATCTTTTCTGACGGAAATACACTTTCCGCTTGAAATTCGTCTTTATAGCTCATGAATGACCTTCAGTGCCCCATACGTTCGCGATGTTTTCGCAGTGGCGGGAAATTAAACACTTTATGACAGATTTCAACCAAGCGCTCTCAACATGGTTACATCATTGTTGCAGATTGACGTAGCGTAGCCATTCCGAAAAAAATAGTTTAACCCTCAACTAAATTTCGGAAGGGAGATGAATCGCCGATGTCTGACTCACCTAGCCTGCGGCAGGCCGCGCTTGACTATCACGCCCATCCAAAGCCCGGAAAGCTTGAGATCAAGGCCACCAAGCCGATGGCGAACGGCCGCGACCTAGCCCGCGCCTACTCACCCGGTGTGGCCGAAGCCAGCCTTGAAATCAAAGCGGATGCCGCCAATGCAGAACTTTACACAGCGCGCGGTAACCTGGTGGCCGTCGTATCCAACGGCACCGCAGTATTGGGGCTGGGGAATATCGGTGCGCTTGCCTCGAAGCCCGTGATGGAAGGTAAGGCCGTCCTGTTCAAGAAATTTGCCGGGATTGACTGTTTCGACATCGAGGTGGACCAGCCCGACCCAGAAAAGCTGGCCGAAATCGTTTGCGCGCTAGAGCCGACATTTGGTGCGATCAATCTGGAAGACATCAAGGCACCGGACTGTTTCATCGTCGAAAAGCTGTGCCGGGAACGGATGAATATCCCCGTGTTCCACGACGACCAGCACGGCACCGCGATCGTTGTTGGGGCCGCCGCCAAAAACGCTCTGCACGTGGCTGGTAAGAAATTCGAAGATATCAAGGTGGTTTCAACCGGTGGCGGTGCCGCCGGGATTGCCTGTCTCAGTATGTTGGTCAAGCTGGGCGTCAAGCGCGAGAATATCTGGCTGTGCGACATTCACGGGCTGGTCTACGAAGGCCGCGCCGAAGATATGAACCCGCATAAGGACCAGTTCGCGCAGAAATCCGACCTGCGAACGTTGGATGACGTAATCGGCGAGGCGGACCTGTTTCTGGGTCTCAGCGGACCAAACGTGCTGAAACCTGAAATGGTGGCAAAAATGGCCAGCCGTCCGATCATTTTCGCACTGGCCAACCCAACGCCCGAGATTCTGCCCGATGCAGCGCGCGAAGTTGTTCCCGACGCAATCATTGCCACCGGTCGCAGCGATTTCCCAAATCAGGTCAATAACGTCCTGTGCTTTCCGTTCATCTTCCGCGGCGCTCTGGACGTAGGGGCGACCGAGATCAACGATGAAATGCAGATCGCTTGTGTAGACGGGATTGCAGAGATGGCCCGCGCCACAACCAGCGCCGAAGCAGCCGCTGCATATAAGGGGGAACAGCTAACCTTTGGCCCCGACTATCTGATTCCCAAGCCGTTTGACCCCCGGTTGGTGGGTGTTGTGTCCTCGTCAGTGGCCAAGGCAGCAATGGAAAGCGGGGTCGCCAAACGCCCCATCACAGACATCGAGGCGTATAAAGAGCGGCTGAATCAGACCGTCTTTAAATCCGCCCTCATCATGCGCCCCGTCTTCGAGGCCGCTGCCGCTGCGTCCCGCCGCATCGTGTTTGCCGAGGGCGAGGACGAACGTGTCCTGCGCGCAGCCCAAGCTATCCTTGAGGAAACCACAGAGACCCCGATCCTGATCGGACGTCCCGATGTGATCGACGCACGATGTGAACGTCTGGGCCTGACCGTGCGTCCCGGCGAGGACTTCCAGATTGTGAACCCGGAAAACGATCCTCGATACTATGACTACTGGAACTCGTACCATAATATCATGCAGCGTCGGGGCGTAACGCCAGACCTTGCCAAAGCGATCATGCGGACGAACAACACCGCGATTGCCGCCATCATGGTACAACGCGGCGAGGCTGACAGCATGATCTGCGGCACGTTCGGCGAATATCGCTGGCATCTGAATTATGTGCAGCAGGTTCTGGATGACGGCGACCTGCGGCCTCATGGGGCGCTTTCGCTGATGGTTCTCGAGGACGGCCCCCTGTTCATCGCCGATACGCATGTAAGACAGTTGCCAACACCCGAAGAGCTGGCCGAAACGACCATTGGCGCAGCCCGCCATGTGCGACGGTTCGGTCTGGAGCCCAAGATCGCGTTCTGTTCGCAGTCACAGTTCGGCAATCAGGCGGAAGGATCCGGAAAACGCCTGCGCGCCGCGCTGGAGATGCTTGACTCGAAACCGCGTGATTTCACCTACGAAGGCGAGATGAACCTGGACTTGGCACTGGACCCAGAATTGCGTTCGCGGATTTTTCCGAATTCGCGCCTTCAAGGGGCAGCCAACGTTCTGATATTCGCCCATGCAGACGCGGCCAGCGGGGTCCGCAATATCCTTAAGATGAAGGCCGATGGGCTTGAGGTTGGCCCGATCCTGATGGGGATGGGCAACAAGGCACATATCGTGACACCCTCGATCACGGCGCGCGGGTTGCTGAACATGGCGGCCATCGCGGGCACTCCGGTCGCGCATTACGGATAGGACGGCGCCGGGCATCCTTTCAGATGCCCGGCCTGATTCTGCCGCTATTTGCACGCAATGGTTTGCAGATTTGCAAATGCGGCCTATATCCGCCCATAAACCCGCTAAACACGGCGAATTTGCAAAAATTTGCAGCCAAAAAAGCGCTCATCTGCAAATGTTTTGCGGTAAAGTGACGCCCCGTCACAGCGGTTGCTTGTGTGTCGCCCCCTGCGCCCCTAACAACGGCACAGGGAATTTTCGGAGGAAACCACTGTGGCATATCAGGACGTTTACGATAGCTGGAAATCCGATCCAGAGGCCTTCTGGATGGAAGCCGCCAAAGGGATAGACTGGGTCCAGCCACCGACCAAAGCTCTGTTTGACGACAAGGCGCCTCTTTATGAGTGGTTTTCGGATGCCAAGGTAAATACCTGCTGGAATGCGGTGGACCGGCATGTCGAAAATGGCCGAGGCGAACAGACCGCGATCATCTACGACAGCCCGATCACCCACACCAAGCGTGAGATTTCCTATGTCGAACTCCGCAATCGCGTGGCAAACCTTGCGGGGGCTTTGCGCGCCAAGGGAATCGAAAAGGGCGACCGGGTTATCATCTATATGCCGATGATCCCCGAGGCGCTTGAGGCAATGCTGGCCTGCGCTCGCCTGGGTGCCGTGCATTCCGTGGTGTTTGGCGGGTTTGCAAGTAACGAACTGGCAGTACGGATCGACGACGCCAAGCCCAAGGCCATCATTGCGGCCTCATGCGGGATGGAGCCGGGGCGCGTCGTGCATTACAAACCCCTTCTGGACGGTGCCATTGATCTGGCCAGCCACAAACCTGACTTTTGCGTTATTTTTCAACGCGAACAGGAAGTCGCGCAACTGATTGAAGGGCGCGATTTCAACTGGAACGGATTTCAATACGGCGTCGAACCGGCGGAATGCGTTCCCGTAGACGGCAATGATCCCGCATATATTCTGTACACATCAGGCACCACCGGATCCCCCAAGGGCGTCGTGCGTCCGACCGCCGGTCATCTGGTCGCGCTGAACTGGACGATGAAGAACATTTATGACGTCGATCCCGGCGATGTGTTCTGGGCAGCCTCTGACGTCGGTTGGGTCGTGGGGCATTCCTATATCTGCTATGCGCCGCTGATCCACGGGAACACCACCATTGTATTCGAAGGCAAGCCGGTTGGCACCCCGGATGCTGGCACATTCTGGCGCGTGATAGCTGAACACAAGGTCAAAAGCTTCTTCACCGCCCCGACCGCCATCCGAGCAGTCAAGCGCGAGGACCCAAAGGGAGAGCTGATTTCGAAATACGACCTGTCCAGCCTACGCGCTTTGTTCCTTGCAGGTGAACGTGCGGACCCTGACACAATCGAATGGGCGCAGGAGGCTTTGAAAGTCCCGGTCATCGACCACTGGTGGCAAACCGAAACGGGGTGGACCATCGCTGGCAACCCTCTGGGGATTGAGGAACTGGCGATCAAGCTGGGATCTCCGGCAAAACCCATGCCGGGCTACGACGTTCAGATTCTGGATGAAGGCGGCCACCCGATGAAACCTGGTGAACTGGGTGCGATCACGGTCAAGCTTCCCCTCCCCCCCGGCACATTGCCGACGCTTTGGAACGCAGAGGAACGGTTCAAAAGCTCATACCTCAACCAGTTCCCCGGTTATTATGAGACCGGCGATGCGGGAATGATTGATGAGGAAGGATACCTCTACATCATGGCCCGTACCGATGACGTGATCAACGTCGCGGGGCACCGCCTGTCCACCGGCGGGATGGAAGAGGTTCTGGCCGCCCACCCCGATGTGGCCGAATGTGCAGTCATTGGCGTGACTGATCAGTTGAAAGGGCAAATGCCCGTGGGGTTCCTGTGCCTGAATGCCGGTTGCGACCGCGATCACGGTGAAGTCGTGCAAGACGTGGTCAAACTGGTCCGCGAAAAGATCGGCCCTGTCGCGGCGTTCAAACAAGCCGTGGTGGTAGATCGTCTGCCCAAGACCCGCTCGGGCAAGATCCTGCGCGGGACGATGGTGTCGATCGCGGACAGCAAAGATTACAAGATGCCCGCAACGATCGACGATCCCGCCATTCTGGATGAGATCACGGACGCGCTGAAATCAATCGGCTACGCCCAGTAACCGGACTGAGGGCGTCAGCGCGTCGCCCTCAGCCCCGGCTTTTTCTTGCAACCCATGACCGGGCCTCTACTGTCTGATCAAGACAGTGAGGCCCTATGACATCAAGCGACATCTGGCGTCTGAACGCCACCGATCTGACCGCCCTGACCCGCAACAAGGACATCAGCGCGGAAGACGCCGTGAAATCATCCCTGGACCGGATGCAACAGGTGAACCCCGACCTGAACGCCGTGGTCGAGGACCTGAGCGACGAGGCGCTGACCCGTGCCCGTAATCTGGACAAGGCCGTGGCCAATGGCGCTGAACCCGGGCCGCTGCATGGTGTCCCGGTGACGATCAAGATCAACGTCGATCAAAAGGGCCACGCAACCTCGAACGGGGTTGTCGCGCTGAAGAATGTGATCGCCTCCGCTGATGCACCGGTTGTTCGCAACCTTCAGAATGCAGGGGCCATCGTCATAGGGCGCACGAACACGCCTGAATTCTCATTCCGGGCGGATACGGATAACGAACTCCACGGGCGAACGAATAACCCATGGGGCCGCCACATCTCGCCCGGAGGGTCGTCCGGTGGCGCCGGGGCTGCAGTGATGGCAGGGATCGGCGCGCTGGCTCATGGCAATGACATCGGCGGCAGCCTGCGGTTTCCAGCTGCTGCAAACGGCGCGGTGACGGTTAAACCGGGGCTCGAGCGTGTTCCTGCATGGAATCCCAGCCAAAAGACCGAACGGGGATTGCTGGCACAGTCGATGTCGGTGCAGGGGCTGATCACGCGCTCGGCGGCGGATCTGCATCTTTCGATGCCCAGCCTGATCGCACCTGACCCGCATGACCCCTTCCATGTACCGATGCCATGGCGCGGCCCAGCCGACGAAGGACCGATCAAAGTCGCGTTTACGAAGGACACATTCGGATACGCACTGCACCCCGAAGTCGACCGGGCCCTGGACATTGCCCGAGACGCGCTGGTTGACGCAGGTTATCACGTCGAAGAAATCGCACCCCCGGATGTATTCGAATGCGGCCGCGGCGGGTATCGCGCCCTGATGGGCGAAGTTCTGACCCTGTTGAAAAGCGATATTGAGGCGGCCGGGTCGCAGACCATTCGCGATATCTTCGAGGTCTATTTTCAGGAGTTCCCACCGATCACCGGAACAGACCTGATTGAGATGCTGGCCAAACGCAGCCACTACGCCCGTGAATGGTCGCTTTTCATGCAGAACTACCCGCTGGTGCTTTCTCCGTTTTTGCCCCAGCCGTTTTTCAAACCCGATCGCGACACGGAAGGCGCGGAAGGCGTGCATGAGGTTTTGGGCTGCGCCGTCTATTCCTATGCAATGAATTTCCTCGGCCTGCCTGCCGCCAGCGTTCCCGCGCTTTTGGCAAATCTTCCCCAAGGGCCGCAGCCTATTAACGTACAGATCGCGGCCCCTCGCTGGCGCGAAGACATGGCGGTGGATGCTGCCGCCGCGATCGAATCGCGTGTCGGTCAAATGTGCCTGCCACTTTGGGACAAGATGAGCGCATCCGCGTAAACAAGCGTTCAGAACAAAATAGACCCCGGGTTTTTGTGCCCGGGGTCCGCTTGCTAAAATATGCCCGGAGATCCGATAACGAGCGTAGCACCACCTACCCCCGCCAGCGCGAAAAATGCGCATTCAATTCGAAAACACCGTTGGCGGCCACTCACTCCCACCTTGGTGTGTTCTTCGGGCAAGTTCAGGTTAATCCAACATTAATCCAACTCCTGTGAACTGGTTCACACAAGTCAAAAAAAACGACTAACAGGAAGATTATGTGAATTGCTCTGAGATCAGGCGCTCTTCAAGGCCGTGACCGGGGTCGAACAGAATACGGTGCTGTATGGACGGCTCGGACCGTATTTCGACCCAGTCTATATCGGGGAAAGATACAGAATCCGCGTCCGCCATAACGGGTCGCTTGTCGGCATCCAGCACATCGAATCGCACCTTGGCTATCTTGGGCAGCAACGCCCCACGCCAGCGACGGGGCCTGAAGGCCGCGATCGCCGTCAAAGCCAAAACATCCGAGCCGATGGGCAAGATCGGACCGTGAGCAGAATAATTATACGCCGTTGACCCGGCAGGCGTTGACAGCAACGCCCCGTCGCAGACCAATTCATCCATACGAACGCGGCCATCCACACTGATCTTCAGCCGCGCGGCCTGAGGACCGGCCCGCAACAACGAGACCTCGTTAATCGCCAATGCCTCGTGCAGTTTACCGGATTGGTCCATTGCGCGCATGGCCAACGGGTTGATGACCTCTTCTTCGGCGGCGGCAAGGCGATCCAGCAGATCGGTTTCGTGAAACTCGTTCATCAAAAAACCGATTGTTCCGCGGTTCATGCCGTAAACCGGGGTGTCAAGATGCTGCATATTGTGCAGCGTGTGCAGCATGAAGCCATCCCCGCCCAGCGCAACAACGACGTCGGCATCGCGCGGCGCGGCGTTTCCATACCGCTTGACCAGTTTATCGCGGGCGGATTGCGCCACCTTAACATCGCTGGCGAGAAAGGCGATTCTCTGAATCATCTGTTGTGGTTTCCGGTCTTGCACATTTGGTTCCGAAACAAGCATACCTTTCCCCGATAGGCCAGACTTGACGCCGCAGCAGGCCAATTCGTCGCTTTAAGCCTTTTGCGCCAGATCGGTTTCCGATAGGAAATCCGCAAGAATTACCCCCAGAATGTGGAGCCCCCATGAACGCCAATCTTCGTGATACCGGATTTTTCACCCAGTCACTTGCGGACCGTGATCCCGAGTTGTTCGGCTCGATCACGTCCGAACTGGGCCGTCAGCGCGACGAGATCGAACTGATCGCATCCGAGAACATTGTCTCTTCCGCCGTAATGGAAGCGCAGGGCTCGGTCATGACCAACAAATACGCCGAGGGCTATCCCGGGCGTCGTTACTATGGCGGCTGCCAATTCGTCGACATCGCCGAAAATCTGGCTATTGACCGCGCCAAACAGCTTTTTGGCTGTGAGTTCGCCAACGTCCAGCCCAACTCGGGCAGTCAAGCCAACCAAGGTGTATTCCAGGCGCTGATCCAACCCGGCGACACCATTCTGGGCATGAGCTTGGACGCAGGCGGTCACCTGACCCACGGCGCACGCCCGAACCAGTCGGGCAAGTGGTTCAACGCCGTTCAGTACGGTGTGCGCCAGCAAGACAACATGCTGGACTACGATCAAGTCGAGGCACTAGCGAAAGAGCATCAGCCCAAGCTGATCATCGCGGGCGGTTCTGCCATACCACGTCAGATCGACTTTGCCCCCATGCGCGAGATTGCGGATATGGTCGGCGCTTACCTGCATGTGGACATGGCCCACTTTGCCGGTCTGGTTGCGGCGGGTGAGCATCCCAGCCCCTTCCCGCACGCGCATGTGGCGACCACCACCACCCACAAAACTTTGCGCGGCCCGCGCGGCGGCATGATCCTGACCAATGACGAGGCGATCGCCAAGAAAGTGAACTCGGCCATCTTCCCCGGCATTCAGGGCGGACCGCTGATGCATGTCATCGCAGGCAAAGCCGTCGCGTTCGGAGAGGCCCTGCGCCCCGAGTTTAAGACCTACATCCAGAACGTGGTCAACAACGCGCAGGCGTTGTCGGATCAACTGATCAAAGGCGGTCTGGACACGGTTACACATGGCACCGACACCCATGTGGTTCTGGTAGATCTACGCCCCAAAGGTGTGAAGGGCAACGCGACAGAGAAAGCCCTGGGCCGGGCGCATATTACCTGCAACAAGAACGGCGTGCCGTTCGACCCCGAAAAGCCAACCATTACGTCGGGCATTCGCCTTGGCTCGCCCGCCGGAACTACCCGTGGCTTTGGCGAGGGCGAGTTCCGTCAGATCGCGGATTGGATCATCGAAGTGGTCGACGGTCTGGCCGCCAACGGCGAAGACGGCAACGGTGAGGTCGAAGCCAAGGTCAAGGCTGAAGTGGCCGAGCTTTGCGCTCGCTTCCCGATCTACCCGAACCTGTAAGTCTGTTCGATTTCAAACAGTTAAACGGCGTCCATAGGGCGCCGTTTTTAGATAAACCCTTGCCACCGCAGGAACGCCAAGAGCAGGGCAGACAGGACAAGCAGGTTAAAGGCCAAGCTGCTCAGCATCCCTAGAAACCACCCCATGCGCCGGTCGGCAAGATTTATGCCCCCCAAATGTTTCTGCACCTCTTCCGATGCCCTGGCCAGTTTTGGTGTGTCCAACACCAGCCTCAGCTTGGGATGAGCCGCCATTTGTTCAGCTTGCGCCAGCAACATGGCCTGCTTGAAAATCCGGCGGGGAAGCTGCCGCTTTGCTTTTTTGACAGACTCTGTCAGCGTCTTGCCATGGACACCCAACTTGTCGCGCAACAGTTGCACGGTCTGCGCGATCTGGGTTTGGATATCGACGGTCTTTTGCATACGCGTTTCTCCTGATGCGGCACTTTATCTGGGCTGCTTCCCTGCGACAATGGGGCTGGTCGTTTCAATTCGCGCCGGGTATCACACGGTCATGCTGAACACGATTGTACATGGCGAACCCACCGAAAACCCACCGCTGATTATCGCGCATGGGCTATATGGCTCGGCCCGGAATTGGGGCGTCATCGCCCGGCGCTTGTCCGATGAACGGCAGGTTGTTGCCGTAGACATGCGCAACCACGCGAACAGCATGTGGACAGACCATCATGACTATCCAGATTTGGCCCGCGACCTTGCTGAGGTGATCGCGCATTTTGACGGCACCGCCGATGTTGTCGGGCATTCCATGGGGGGCAAGGCGGCCATGGCCTTGGCCCTTTTATACGGTGAAAGTGTGCGCAAACTGGTGGTCGCAGACATTGCGCCTGTCACCTACACGCACAGCCAAATCCAATTCATCGAAGCAATGCGCGCAGTCGACTTGTCCAAGGTTGAACGACGCTCGGACGCGGAACAACAGTTGGCGCTACATGGCGTCGAAAAAGCCCTGCAGAGATTTTTCACACAATCCTTGGATATCAAGGGACAACGCTGGCTTCTTAATCTGGATGTATTGGCGTCTGAGATGCCAAAGATCATGAGCTTTCCTGATCTGAACGCACATTGGGCGGGACCAGCCTTGTTTCTGTCCGGCGGCAGTTCGGATTATGTGCTTCCGGAGCATCGCGACAGAATTCGCGCGTTGTTTCCCGCTGCGCGCTTCGCCAAAATTCCCGGTGCGGGGCATTGGCTACACGCTGAAAAACCCCGCGAATTCGAAGCCGCAGTCAGGGCTTTTCTCAACGCTTAAGTCGCTGCGCGAATTACAGCTTTGCGCTTAACTTTCAGAGGTTTCGCCGCCGGCGTTCACCCAATCATTCAACCCGCCAAGATTATAAACCTGATCATAGCCCATATCCTTTAGCAGCTTGCCGGCAAGGGCGGCGCGTCCGCCTGATGCGCAATACAGCACGATCGGGCGATCCTTTTTCAGCTCGGGGTCGTGCGACTGAAGCGCGTCATCGGCGCGAAATTCGAGCATCCCTCGAGGGATGTGGTGCGCGCCCTTGGCCCGACCCGTTTTGTGAACCTCGGCCGCATCACGGATGTCCAGCAAAAGGCCACCCTTGCCCAACACATCTTTCGCCTTTTCCATATCGATACGCTCGACGGCAGCGTTTGCAGCCTCCATCATTTCCTTGACGGTCACGGGCATGTCGCACCCTCCTGTTGGTTGTCATGGGATGCTAACATGCAAAAACTGGAAGGTGTAGGTTGATCGCCCTAGGCAGGCGATCAATGTTCCCGGAAAGCGCGCGACATGCTGTCTGTCACAGGCTTTGCTATATAGGCCGCAAAGGTGCGTTCTTCGGTCTGGATCATGATCTCGGCCGGCATTCCCGGCGTCGGAATAAAGCCGCGAACCCTTTCGATCTCATCCGGCTCAAGCGATATCCGCGCAAGATAAACCTCTTGCGGGGCGCCCGAGGAATCTTCGACAAGCGCATCTGCTGAAACATAAAAGACCTCACCACTTAGCACCGGGGTCGTGCGCTGGTTCAGCGCAACAAGGCGCACCGTTGCATCCTGACCGGTGATGACGCTGTCAATCTCTGTCCGGGGGATTTGCGCCTCGATGATCAGGGGGGCGTCTGCGGGCAGGATTTCAGCGATGGGCTCACCCGTTTCGATAACACCGCCGGGCGTGTGATAATGCAACCGAACAACCGTTCCCGTCACCGGGGCGCGGACAACGGCACGGTCCAGAACGCTGCGCGCCTGACGCGCCTTTTCGCGGACGCTTTCCAGATCACCTTCGATCACGCCAAGTTCGTCCAGCGCGGCTTCGCGATAGGCAGACCGCGTGCGTGTAATCTGTTCTTCATACTTGAGCAGCATCTGATTGATTTCAGCCGTTTCTGCGGCCAAACGCGCCTGCTGGCCGTCGGCCTCGGCTTGGACCCTGCGGATCGTGTTCAGATCACCTTTTCGCACCAACCCCTTTTCAAACAGCGACTGCTTGGTTTCATATTCTTCCTGAAGGATTTCCGAGCGTCGCTTCATGCTTGCAAGCTGTGCTTCAAAGCCGCTGGATCGAATCTTCAGGGCTTCCATATTACGCTCCAGAAGGGCGATATCGTTCAGCAAAGTCTTGCGGGACACGTCAAAACTGATGCGTTGACCATCGAGGATCGTCATCACCTCGACGTCATCCGTAGCGGCCAGCAACCCCTGCGAGAATTCCAGACGGTCGCTTTCATTGTATTCGGCCTGCAAACGCTCGGTCATGGCCTGAAGGCGGATTTTCCGGATGAACAACTCGCGCTCATTGGCTTCGGCTGAGGTCTGATCAAGCGTCATCAGAACTTGGCCCGCCTTCACGGATTGGCCCTCGATCACTTTGATGTCCTCGATGATGCCGCCTTCAAGGTGCTGCACGATCTTGTTGCGACCCGTCGCGACAAAGCTGCCTTGCGCGATTACCGCGGCGGCCAGAGGAGCGCGGAAAGACCAGACGCCAAACCCACCAAAGCACAGGATCAGCATGACGAACCCAACCACAATCAATCGGTTGATGGATCGCGGAACCTCGGCATACCAGACGGTCGGGTCCTTGGGGTCGTTGTTGATTGCGACCAGATCGTTCATTGTCCATCCCCCTTCTGGCCAGCGATACCTTGCTGATTGCGTGGTCCGTTCAGTTGCTGTAGAACCTGTTCACGCTGCCCAAACAGAGCCACACGACCGTCGGTCAGCAGCATGATCTTGTCGACCGCGTTCAGCAGCGTTGGCTTTTGCGTGATGACCACAACGGTAATTTTGCTTTCTTTGGCTTGGGCAATCGCCCGGGCCAGCGCCTGATCTCCGGCGACATCCAGATTTGAATTTGGCTCATCCAGAACAACCATCCTTGGGTTGCCGAAAAAGGCCCGCGCCAAAGCGATGCGTTGTTTCTGGCCCCCTGACAATGGCGAGCCATCTGCGGAGACAACGGTCTCATACCCTTGCGGAAGGGTAGCGATCATGTTGTGCACATCCGCAAGAACCGCTGCGTCGTGGATTTGTTCATCCGTCGCGTCTTCGCGCATCCGTCCGATGTTGTCCTTGATCGTTCCGGGGAACAACTGCACGTCCTGCGGCAGGTAGCCGATGCTTTCCCCAAATTGCCGCGGGTCCCAATTGCGAATGTCCATCAGGTCCAACCGTACGCTCCCCGACGTTGGCAGGATGGATCCGACCAGCGTTTTACCCAAGGTCGTCTTGCCAGCGCCGGAATTGCCGATGATCGCCAAGGTCTCACCCGGATCGAGTGAGAAGCTGATCCCGTTCAGAACAACCCTCTTGGTCCCGCCGGGCACGTAAAGCAAACGCTCAACATCCAACCGGCCTTCGGGGCGCGGTAGGCGCAGTTTTTCAAACTGCAGCGCCGAGTTGGACAGCAGATTGCTGATGCGGCCATACGCGCCCCGGGTCAACAGAAACGCATTCCAACCCTCGATCGAGCCTTCAATCGGGGCGAACGCACGCCCGGCAATGATCGACGCTGCGATAACCATGCCGCCAGTGATCTCACCTTGAAGGGCAAGAAACGCCCCCCACCCAAGGATTGCGATCTGCGTCAACAAGCGCACCGCGCGCGAGATAGCAGCGAAAATAACATTGCGGTCCTGTGCGCGCACCTGCCACGTCAGCGACTGCGCCGTGTCGCGGCCCCAAATCCGAACGGCCTCGGGGATCATGGCCAGCGCATTGATGATCTGACTGTTGCGCGCCATCGAATCCAGATGTTGATTTGCCATCGACTGTGCCTTGTTCGCCTCGGCAAACGGTTTGGCGGTCATGCGCTGGTTTATCAGGGCAATCACCATCAACAGCAAAGCCGTCGCAATGACGATTGTGCCCAATTGGGGATGCACAAGGAAAATCATCAGGATGAAAAGCGGGGCGAACGGCACATCCAAAAACGAAATCAGCGTTCCCGACACAAGAAACCCTCTGACCTGCTGCAAGTCGCCCAACGTCTGATACTCGCGCCCGGTTCCATGCAGTGACGCATGGGCGGCCGCGCTCAGGATCGGTGCCCCAAGGCGCGCGTTAACCTCGACCGCCGTGCGCATCAGCATGAACCGACGCACAGCATCAAAGGCGGATTGAAAGATCACCGCCCCGGCGACAATCGCCGTCAGCATGATCAACGTATCTAAAGAACGGCTGGTCAACACCCGGTCACTGATCTGGAACAGATAGATCGGTATCGCCAGGATCAGGATATTCGTTGCGCAGGTCAGCACCAGAACAAAAGCCAAATTCCGCCATATCGCACGCAGGGACGTGCGCAGGGTGTTCCGGAAATCTTCAGGTGGGGTGCGCTTGTGAAAAGTCTGGGGTGGCCCTTTACCGTCGCCGCCGCCCTCTTTGCGCAGCGGCAGCGGCTCGTTTGCCTTGGCCTCGATAGTGGTACCTATGGCTTCACCGCTGTGCGAGCGCGACGAGGGGGGGTTTCGTGCGGTCGAATCCTTAGCGGTCTCAGGATCGGGGCCTTTGGCATCGGCCACCCCAGCACCACGGCCCTCTTGGTAATTCTCTTCATCGGGCTGTGGCTGAGCGCGCCGGGGGGAAGGTACAGCGCGCTCTGGAGGTTCCGTGTTCTTATTCGGTTCTGCAGATGCCCGTGCGGTTCGGGTCGCCTGCGATTCAACGGCCTTGGCCGGATTGGTCTTAGGAGATTTTAACCGCATCTCCTCGGTTAGGCGCAAACCGGCCATCTTCGCTGGCCTGTGCGCGGGTTCGTCAACAAGGGGTCTAACTCGGTCCGGACCGTTTCGACTGTCCAGCGGACTGGCAAACGGTGTGCGGCGCGACGAAAACAAAATCGACATACTAAAACTTTCGGGTCACTCGTAACTAATAAAGAGATTAGGCTAGCATGGACTGCATACCGTCATCCAAACTGGCCGCCTCGGAGGGTGTTAGTTTGTTGTGGCCCGGTGCAAGATCTGACTTTCCGGGTCCGTTTGTTTCCTCCATCAAAAACGCGATGGCTTCATTGGCGATCTCTTCGCCCAACTCTTCATCAGGTGAGTCGATCAGGCTGGCCTGATGCAGCAACACATCCGAGTACTCGCCCTCCGCCGCCATAACGACAGAGTCGACGCCAATCTTAGAAACGCTGGCTGCGTTCAACAGCGCGTTCCCGGCACCCAACGCCGATGCTTCAGCACCTTGGCCCGCTGTCAGATGGACGTCGTCCTGATCCTGCAGCAAGGTGACCTGTTCGATTACGTTCGCCTGGATCAGGTCCCCTTCAATCTTCAGAACGCGAAGCTGCTCCATCCCGGCAAAGGCTGGATCGTTCAACAGCGCGTCTTCAAGGGCGTCTGTGTTCACTTCCTCTATCGGCAAAACGCTGGCCAAGTTCGGAGTGATGTCTTCATGCGTATCTTCACCCGTACTGGTCAGAGACACCTGGTTCATGACAAGGTTCTCTTCGACCTCATCCTGAACGGGACCCGTTACGACATCGTCGTCAATCAAGACGATCGTTTGCTGAACGATGTCGACGGAAACCATATTCCCGCCAACCATGACTACGTCATAGAAGCTGCCCAACTGAACAATGTTGTTGGCGTTGAACATGTCGTTGTCACCCAGAACATACATACTGTTCGAAGCCGAAACTTCGGTCTGGATGTGATCAATGTCGGTGGCGTCAATCACTTGTTTGACAAAATTGGTGACGTACAGGTCTCCGCTTATCCAACTGATAACGACAAGCGGATCCTGTCCGGGTGGTGCTACGTTATCTTCAATCCAAGACGCCTCGCTGGCTTCGACTGCAATCTGGGACGACTGGATAACCTTGGTTTCGCTCTGCGCGCCCGGCTCTCCTTCGTCGATGTCTGAGACAATAGCGACCTGGCTGACCACGGTCAGATCGTAGGACGCTCCGCCCACAGCAATTATCGGTGCGTCGACCCAACCAACCGTGATGGACACTTCGTTGATGGCCAGATTGCCGCCCGCTATCACCGTGTGGCCTTCACCAAATACGTCATCTTCGGACTGATCCCATTCTTTCGGATAGGGGTTCGGCTGCCCGCTCTCTTCGTCGTCCTCGGACTGATGATGCTGTGGCAAAAGCTCCATCCAATCGGGCAGTTCCTCTACCCGTTCTCCGTTGACGATGATACCCACCGCTTCTTCGCCGTGGAATTGATGGACTGTGGCACCATCGACCTGAACGGTCACGGTCGCCTTCATCTGTTCGGCCAACTGTTCCAGTTTTTCGACCGATTGGTAGTCGGCAATGTCAAAAGACGGGGATGAAATCACATGCAGCGACAGCGCAACGTCCAGCGCCTCGTAACCCTCTTGCATCAAAACTTCGGCATCGCGGAAATCACCCTGACCGATTGTGTCGTTGTCGCTCAGGTTAAGGGTCTGGAATGTGTATGTGACGGCTGACCCGATAAGTTCTGGCACCAGTTCTGGAACCACGATAGTCTGCTGAAATTCCGCCGTAAATAGTTGCCCTTCGGGGATAATCTCGTCCGGACCGGATACCGGATCAAGGAAAAGAGCCGGTTCAGGGATTGGACCACCAGAGGCCGGGGGGAACGGACCATCATTGTCCGGGGCCATGAATTTATAGGGAAGAGGACCGTATTTACCCGGATCAAGTTTCAGGTCGGCCCGCACATTAATGGATGTGGCCTCTGCCAGATCCTCTAATTCAATCTTGCGTCTGAGGGCGGTAAATTCCTCATACTGTTCGCGCAGTCTGGCCTGCTCAGTCGTAAGCTCAAAGGTTCCAATAAAGTGGGCAATCGTTTCACTGATACTGTCGAGCGACATAACACTGTCCTTTCCCCGTCCCGGCGCAAAATTTCCGGTCTAGGTTAAGTTGGGCCGAGGCCGCCGCAGAAGCGGCCTCGGCAGTTAGCTTGACCGGGTCGGAGAACGAACCGTCGCCCTCTGCCCCAAACCCAGAGGCGGGTTATACGTCGGTATCGTCGCTGGTGTAGGTCGAGTTCATCGAGCCACCAACCATTGTCGTGTCGACCGAGTTGCCGAGAACGTTGGCCCCCATAACGATCGTCTGGTTGAAGGCCGATGTATCTACAACAGCAGCCGCCGATGCGTAGGATTCACCGTGGACAATTCCGTCACCAGAATTGTTGGAACCCCAGGACCCGGCGTTGCCGCCATTACCACCCGCGCCCGAGTTGGCACCCGAAGCGTCGCCACCGTTAACCGTTGCGCCGGTGATCGCACCATTGGTTGCCGAACCCATCGCGTCGCCGCTGGTTCCGCCGTAGCCGGCACCGGCACCGCCGCCGCCGCCAAAGCCCGAATTCGCCGAGCCGGTCGCGCTGCCTGCGCCTGTCGAAGTGGCGTCATTGTCGGACATCGCGTCGCCGCCATATCCTGCAATCGCACTCGCCAGGCTGTCAGCGCTGCCATCGGTGTCTGCGACCGACCACAGACCAGAGTCGCCACCCGCACCAGCGGTGTTCACAGCGTCTGCTGAACCAGTGCCGGATCCGTTGGACATTGCGTCCTGCTGGATCGCGCCGCCGCCACCGCCAAAGCCGTCGGCAGTTGCAGTACCGGTACCAGTGCCCGTGGCCGAGCCGCTTGTGCTGTTACCGCCACCTGCACCACCGTCGCCGCTGGTGTTCTGTGGCATGCTGGCTGTGCCATTCACGTCACCCGGGGTCTGCGTGATATTCGGGCCAGTCGTGGCCTGATCACCGACACCCTGAGCACCGGACATAGCACCCGCAGTACCGCCAAGACCTGCACCACCGGTGCCGTCTCCGCCACCACCAGTACCGCCAGTGCCAGCACCGCCAACACCTTGAGCTCCACTACCGTTGCCGCCGGAACCAAATCCGCCGTCTCCTTCACCGCCAGTGCCGGGGTTGCCGCCATTGACGTCACCGCTGCCGGTGTCAGCTTCGGCTTCACCCGCGTTCAGGCCAATCAGCCCGTTCTGCTGGTTCAGCGCAGCAAGCGCCGCGTCGACCTGGCCGGATGTTCCGCCAGTGCCAGCGCCGCCGGTGCCCGCACCGCCAGTGCCGGTCGCACCATTGCCGTTGCCGCCAGTGCCCGTCGCTCCAGTGCCAGTTCCACCCGTTCCGCCAGAACCGGTGCCATTGCCGCCATCAGCGTCAGCGTCGCTATCGGCAAGGCTTCCAGCCAGGCCAAGCCCCAGGTTACCAGCCGCTGCGTCGTTGGCTTCGGTGTCGCTGCTGCCAGCGTTTACCGCAACGCCATCGGTGTCAGCATCGCCGTCACCACCATTGGCGCCATTGGCGTCCGAGTCATTCCCGGCCAGACCGGCACCCAGTGCCGAGGCACCAGTAGCATTGTTGCCGCCAAGCGACGCGCCATCGTTGTCGGCTTCGGACAGGCCCAGGCCCAAGCCCAGACCGATCGAGCCTGCGTTTCCGCCTTCTCCGGCTGTGCTGTCACCATCAGAGTCGGCGCTGCCGGTATTGTCGGCATCGGCGTCACTGTTGGCATTTCCGCCGGAACCCGCGGTGCTGCTTCCGTTCGAGTCAGCATTGGAATGTCCAACACCCAGACCGAAATTGGTTGCGCTTCCCGAGGAACCGCCTGCTCCGCCAGTGCCGGCACCATCTGCGTCACCGGTGTGACCGCCGAACGCCAATGCAGTACCACCATCGGTGTCCCCATCTGCATAACCGCCGTGCGCAGTGCCGCCGCTTCCGGAGTTTCCTCCGTCCGACTGCGAGCCGATGCCTTCGTCAGCATTGGCCGTACCGCCACGCGCGTTGCCGTCCTGGTCAAAGCTACCGTTATTCTTAACTTCCGCCGCACCCAGGGTGTCGTCGTCGCTCAGGTTTAGGTACTGCTTATTGATGGCGGACATGTCGTTGCCTGCGCCATCCAGACTGATGTTCAGGTTCAGGTCATCGCCGGGATCATAATCCAGGTCGTTTCCAACGGTAATGACTTTGTCGATGCTTGAACCGCCAGAGACATCAACATCTACCAGATCATCGTCACTGCCCAGCGGCTCGGCTTCGCCAAAGTCGATATGGACAGAGTTCGAGTTGTCGTTGTCGTTGTCGCCGTTCTTCTGCTTCTGAGCCTGCGCTTGGCCCTGACCCTGATGTTGGTCCTGATCCTGATCGTTTTCGTTATCTACATCAGTTTCCACATCGGTTTTCTGGGCTTGCGCCTGCAGTTGATCTTGATCCTGATCATTATCAACCTTGGTTTTCTGCTCAGTCTGGTCCGCGCTGATTTCGACATCGTCGATGTTAATTTCATCTACCGGAGCAATGACTGGACCAACATTAATTTCTTCGACGTCGGCGCCGTGATTACCATTACGGTTTCTAGACATATCAATTTCCACTTATTAAGCGCACTGACCGTCATTCATCTACAAAACGGTTACGGGCGCGGTTGAAACAAGAGTTGCGCACAAAGAGAAACGCGAAACGCGCTTTCGTGCGGTATCGTCAGTGACTTGGTCTCCCACCCTCCTTTCTCGGCTTAGCCGAAATAGCCCTTGCGCAAAAAATCGCGAAAATGCGCGAATCGTGGGCACATTAGGAACAAGCACCTCTTCAATTGAGGCACTCACATCGTTGCAGGAGCAGCACAGCCTGAATAGCTAACCGTAAGCACTAGATCGCTTAGGATTATGATTTCATTGAATTAAAAAACCGATTCGGCCTGTTTGTCCGAATTGGCACCGCAAAAGGCGGGGCGGAATCCCTTTAGGTGGGAAACCGTGCGATTCCCTCTACTTAAACGAGAAAGGCCAGCTTCCACCTAATCGAAAGTACTAGAACCTAAGCCCTTGGAATCACGTTTTATTGAAGAAACTTGCACTATTCACTGTAGTCTTGAGATCATGCGCGTTAATATTGTGTTAATTATACGCTTCAAGTTCTGTTTACTGTTTTGCCGCATTTCCGCGGTTTGGGTTATGTAGGGGGGAATAATGAGTATCCCGTTTCAGGATAGTTCTATCCAAGGTAATTTTACCGCCGAAGAATTCTCGATCAACTTTGTTGGCAAGGAACTGTTTTATTCGCGTCAAACCTTGCGCGAGGTTCAAAACGAATTCGGTGTCGCCACACACCGGATTGACAGCATCCAATCACTTCCGGTCTGTCCTTCATCCGGTTCCGGCCGGGTCATCATCGTCGACCAAATGTCACTTGATGATCTTATCGCGCGGCCCAAAGCCTATAAGGATTGTGTCGGCTCCGGCAGCGTTGCATTTGCATATCGCAAAGATGAGGCGGCCCGGTTTTTGTTCGAACATTGGGATCGCAATACATATGGCGAAATTGGATACCTGCCGATGAACGTCTCGCCAGATGTTTGGAGGTCTATCCTACGTCTGTTGTTGCATGAAGAATTTTATATGCCCTGTTTTCTTGCTGACAGCGTTGCAGCCAATGACGGCCAACCCAAGCATGACCATCCCGCAATTTCGGCGGCAGCAGATCCTCATCCGATCTATTCCAAGCTGACACCGAGAGAGAAACAGGTGCTGCAATTGGTATCAAAAGGCCAGAGCAACAAGATCATTGCTTCCAATCTGGGAATTACCGAGCACACTGTTAAGCTGCATATACACAATGTCGTAGGCAAAATTGGTGTCAGCAACAGGACTGCCGCTGCACAATTCTTCTTTGAGGTCGCGCCCAACGAGGCGCATGAAATGGCCGTTGACTGACGACTTTGAAACCCGATTTGATCGCCTGATCCTGTTGGTGGGTCGGCTGAATTACATGTGGACCAACACCGAAAGCCTGTTGATCCACTTGATCGCAGGCCTCAGCGAAACCAAGAAAGATGTCGCGGTGATTATCTTTCTGACGCTGAACACCACACGGGCGCGCCTTGATCTTGTGGAACGGCTTGCCAAGATGGAGGGCCGCCCACCGGAAATTCGCGACCCAATCCTTGTTCACACACAGCGATTAGCCAAACTGTCGGGAATTCGAAACAAATACAATCACTGCATTTATTCCTTTGACCCGGACAGCGGCAATCCAAAGACAATCCTGATGAGGATTTCCGACAGAAAAACAGACATCAAACTGGGGCGTGAAGACACAGTCGACGCCTCGGCCATGAAAGAGATTGAAGACATTGTTGATCAACTTTCCGAGTTGAACCGCGATATCTGGCGGCTGATCAGCCAGTTGGGCTTTCCAGTTTGAAGGTTTGAGTGGTGCGGATGGCGGGGATCGAACCCGCAAGCCCTAGGGCGAGGGATTTTAAGTCCCTTGCGTTTACCAGTTTCGCCACATCCGCAGGTCACCGATCCATCAGGCGCGGCGACTATCGGAACTCTTAATGCGAACCAAACTGATTGAAAAGTCGCTAAGTTGACGATCGCAAAAATGGTGCGGCCAAAACCGGACAGGACGCCACTTGCGGCAACCCCGCGCTGAAACGCGCCATAGATCGGAGCCGAAAACCACCCCAGTTTGATCTTTTTGAATTCAATCGTTTATCCTTGCACAGTATCATTATGAAACCGGAGGTTCCCGTGAACAGCTCTATTTCTGATGAGGCTTTGGCCCGGCTACCGTTTTGGGTAACCGCCCCGGGCGAAACGGATGGCTTTCTGATCGTTGTGGGCATTTCGCTTATTGTCGTCTTGCTGGGCTTTGGTGCGCTCTATTTCACGGTGCAGGCTATTCCAGATCGAATGGCGGCCGGTGCTCATAAGGTGCAAATGCAACTTGTCGGCGTGCTTGGCCTGATTTCGCTGTTCACCTTGAACAATGCGTTTTGGATTGCAGCCATCCTGATTGCAGCAGTGCCCCTGCACGAAATCCTTCCACTGGAAACCAAGACGGATTTGCCGGAGCACACTGATGCTTGAGCTTATTTTCTCGGCGCTGATCACGATTGTTCCCGACTATCTATACCGCCGGTACAAGCAGGGCAAACGGTGGGGCCACGAAATCACCCTGTTCAACGTCTGGTATGAACTGCGTTGGGGATTGACCGCATGTGCAATATTGGCCGTGACGCTGATCACCATCATTTTCTATTTCCACCCTTCAACGCGCAAAGTGACCGCGGTTTTTCGTACTGTGACCATCCTTTCTGACCGCGGGGGCCGCGTTGCCGAGGTCTATGTCACCAACAATGCAAGGGTGAAGGCAGGCGACGCGATTTTCACGCTGGATACCACCCGGCAGGAAGCGGCGGCAGAGACCGCGCAGCGTCGGATTGAAGAGATTGACGCCACATTGGGATTGATCGCGACAGAAGTCGCCACAGCCGAAGCCCGCGTCAAAGCCGCAGAGGTTGAGCTTAGTCAGGCTGAAAACGACCTACAGCGGCGTCTGTCACTGGCGGAACGAAACGACACCGTTGTCAGCGAACAAGAGCTGGAACGCCTGCAAACCGCCGTGTCCGGCGCAACTAGCCAACGCGCAGCCGCTATTTCTGCGCGCGACGGTGCCAAGTTGCGTCAGACAGCAGTTTTACCAGCGCAAAAGGAAAGTGCGCGCGCAGTCCTACAAGAAGCCGAGAATGAAATCGCAAAGTCCACGGTATTCGCCGAAGTGGATGGCACAGTGACCCAGTTTTTGCTGAAACCGGGCGACATCGTGAATCCGATCCTGCGTCCCGCTGGCATTTTGGTTCCCGAGATATCGGGGCAAGGCCGCTTTGTCGCGGCTTTTGGACAGATATCCGCGAGCGTTCTGAAACCCGGTATGCTTGTTGAAATCACCTGCGCATCCAAACCACTGACCATTGTCCCCATGATTGTGGACGGGGTGCAAGATACCATAGCCGCGGGTCAGTTTCGGCCGGGGGACGCGCTGCTTGATTCCCAGGATCGCGCTCGTCCGGGAACGGTCACCGCTTTTCTGGCTCCGGTTTTTCCCAAGCATTTGGAAGGCATCCCCCCCGGAAGCGCCTGCATTGGCGTCGCTTATACAAGTCGCGCGAAGGAAATAGATGCGGGGGAGATCACGGGGCTGTCCGCCTTTTTTGCCAGAATTGTGGACGGGATGGGCATAGCGAATGCCATTGTCCTGCGTGCACAGGCGATACTGTTGCCCGTCAAGACGCTCGTTTTTTCTTGAAGCGCACGCAGCAACCGTTCTGAAACCCGGCGAGAGTGTTCCACCTCCGTTGCCGGGCCGGATGGCAACGCAACCGCCATAGCGATCGGATGCTAAGTGGTGATTAATCGGTCATTCAAACAATTCGGGCCGAGTGCCAGACGTTTTTGACCGTCATGTAATTCTCCAATCCTTCTGTCCCCCCTTCTCGGCCATAGCCGCTGGACTTGACGCCGCCAAAGGGTGTTTCGGGCATGGATGCTTCCAGCGTATTAATGGACAAGTTGCCGACCTCTACCTCATCCACCAGCCGATCAATATAGTCAGCGCGATTGGTAAATGCATAGCCGGCCAACCCATAAGGCACAGCGTTCGCTTGCTCGATAGCTTCGCCCAACGAAGCGACCGGGTTTATCACCGCGACCGGACCAAACGGCTCCTCCTGCATGATCCGGGCGGTGTCGGGTACGTTCATAAGAACAGTGGGTTCAAAGAAATACCCGGTGTTACCAAGTCGGGCACCCCCCGTTACCAAAGTCCCGCCTTTGGCCACCGCATCATCGACCAATTCCGCAAGTGCGGGGATACGCCGGGCATTGGCGGTCGGTCCCATTTCAACCCTATCCTGGCGGCCATCACCCACAACTGTGGCCTTGGCTCGCGTTGCAAATGCAGCGGCGTAGTCTTCAAAAATACTTTCATGCGCGAAGAAGCGCGTCGGCGACGTACAGACCTGCCCCGCGTTACGCATTTTCCGAACGGCACTGGAAACGGCGGCGGTGTGAACATCTGTATCTTCGCAAACAATAACCGGGGCGTGCCCGCCCAATTCCATCAGAACCCGCGTGTCGTTCTGTGCCGCCAAAGTCGTCAGATGTCGTCCGACCGTTGTTGATCCTGTAAAAGCCACCAGACGCACCGGGTCCTGCGGAATAAGGTGCCCTGAAATCTCGGCAGGCGTTCCAAAAACAAGATTCAGCACACCGGCGGGAAGGCCCGCATCCTCGAACGCACGAACGATATGCAAAGCCCCCGCCGGAGTTTCTTCGGCAGCCTTTAGAATGACCGAGCACCCAGAAGCCAACGCGCCTGCGATCTTTCGGGCGGGCTGGCTCATTGGGAAGTTCCACGGCGAAAACGCGGCGACAACTCCAACCGGCTGATGATGAACTGCGAACTTGTGGCCGGGGGCCGCTGGAATGATGCGCCCATAGGACCGCATGGCCTCCCCCGCATCCCATTCGAAGAATTCCGCCCCGCGTATGACTTCCAGCCGAGCCTGAGCCAACGGTTTGCCATGTTCCAGTGTTATCGACTGCGCAATGTCTTCCTGCCGATCCCGGATGAGCGCCGCTGCCCGCAGGATCGTGTCTGCGCGCTCTCGTGGTGACGTTTGGCTCCAAACCCGAAAGCCTTTGACCGCCGCATCCAGTGCATCATCCAGATCGCTGACAGAGGCGCGTGGCAGGCGGGCGATCTCTTCTTCTGTCGCGGGGTTCACGACCGGCATATCGGTTTCGGTGCTACGCCACTTCCCCCCGATAAAGAGCTTCAAATCTGGATACATGACGCAGAGGCCTCCGATTGTTCTGCCCGTTCAGATCAGGCATCCCAGGTGATCGCTTCAAGTGAATTGGGGGAATACTGATATCATTTTGACGAATACCTGAACCGATTGTCCTGCGCTGCCTGATGCAAAGCTGCCTTAAACGCACGACCGGCAGGTGACAGATCGTCATCTGCCCGCAGGGATATTCCAATTGGCCCATGGCCAAAGGGTACGGTCCAGTCCAACTGTGACAAATGCCCGTTCGAGAAATCCTGCGTTACCACCGCAGCAGGCATAAGCCCGATCAGATTACGCGATTGCAACAGTGCGCGATTGGCCAGGTAAGACACGCTTTCGACTGTAACAGGCGGGACATATTGCTGTTGACCGATAAAGAAATGATCAGCCTGTCGGCGCAAAGTGGTCTCCAACGGCGGCAAAATCCAGCCAAACGGTTTGGTTTGCGCGAAGGAAACATCTGACTTGCCCGCCAATGGGTGCTGAGGGCCGACCACTGCCAGAATATGATCCTGCAACAGCTTTTCCTGACGAATCTTGTCACGGTGCCGATGCGACGGCAGACGCCCCACCACCATATCAATCTCACCGGACAACAACCCGGGCATCAGCACCTCATTGGTGCCTTCACTGATCTTGACGGCCACGTTTGGCCTGTCGGTCAGCAGGATTTCAATAGCGGCGGGCAACAGGCTTGTTGACGCCGCCAACAGCGTACCCACGACAACGCGTCCAGAATTGCCTTCGTTCAGGTCATCCAATTCCTGAGCGGCATTGGAAACCTGCGTGAAGATCAGCTTGCCATGGCGTATCAAGGTTTCGCCGAACACGGTCGGCACTACCCCGCGATTGGTCCGGTTGAACAGCTTGACCTCAAAATCCAGCTCGAGATCCTGAATCATTTTCGTGGCAGCAGGTTGCGAAATTCCAAGCTCGCGGGCTGCATTTTGAATGTTCCCATGCGCGCCCACCGCCACCAGCAGGCGGAGTTGACGCAGTTTCAATCGCGTCAGCGCACGGTCGACAATGCGTGAATGCCGCACCGTCATAGCGTGATCCGCTGTGTTATCTGATCCAGCTTGGCAAGAATGCTCATCGCCGCCAGCGCCGACGAACGCGGATTGTCAGGCAAAGCATTGCCGTTGATCTGAAAATGGAAATTGCCGAAGTCACCTTCGGCCCTGATCTCGTGGACGTTTTGCGTGATTGATGGGTCAGCAATCAATTGAACGCGGGTGTCATCAAACCCAAGACCAGCCAGAGCCACCGCCGCAGCGACATTAGCATTTTTCGGATAAGATAAGGCCGCCGCGCGCGCGGTCCCTTCGAAATGGATAACGGCCCCATCGACGATGCCGGCCAGATCCAACTTCTCTTCAGCGGCAGACCCCTTCCATCCCCCCGGCAGCTTGCGTCCGACATAAGTGACCGTCGACAATTTTCCCGCCCTTGCGGCGGCAAGACAATCCAACGCTCCGATTGCGCCACTTGCCAGATGCAGCTTCGCGTTCCCCTCTTTCGCGGAAAGGCTCAAAGCCTCAGATACTTTCGGGTCGGCAAGCGCACCCAAAGAGACCGTGATCATGTTGACCCCACGGGCCAGTATTTGAGGCCCTAAACATGCCAACGCCTCGTGACCTGCGCAATCAATCACCAGATCAATGCCGGATGGCAGGTCGTTGACCGAGCCGATTTCCAACCCGGCGCCTTGCCTAACCCGATCTGGCCGCATCAGAACCGCGCCAAGGTGATGCTCGCGCGCAGCAAGGCCCGACGATACGTATTGCGCAATGGCGCCATTCCCGATCATTCCGATTTTCATGTCTCGAACGCTAGGACAGATCAGAGCAAAACTGAATTAGAAACCCACAGATATTCGTTTTTCTGATATCCAGTTGCTCGAGTTCGACTTGGAATGCCGATACTCAATACGGTTTTCTAACCCGAACCAGAGTGAAAGGCCCTGCCCCATGAAATACACAAAACAAGACGCCAAAGCTTATGCGCGCGAAAACATGACGGGCATCTGGGCGGCCGCTCTCAACCCGTTCCACGAGGATCTGTCGCCTGACGAGGCCGGGCTGCGGTCGAATATCCGTCATTGGATCGACGACCTTGGGATTCAGGGGCTGTTCATCACCGGAAAGCAGGGCGAATTCTGGGCCATGACGTTGGAAGAGCGCAAACGGAACATGTCGATCGCGGTCGAAGAATGCGCAGGGAAGGCCGGAACAATCATGTCGATCTCGGATCAGAACATGGAAACCGCGCTTGAACTTGGCCGTCACGCGCAGGACTGCGGCGCCGATTATGTCGTCGTACATGCGCCAATGCTCAGTTTCTGTCAGGACCGGGGCGAGTTGCTGTATCAATACTACAAACGCTTCTGCGATGAGCTTGATATCGGCATTGCCATGTGGAGCCACCCCGACAGCGGCTATCTGATGCAACCCGAAGAATGCGCGCGTATTGCCGATCTGCCCAATATCGTTGCGATCAAATACTCGGTTCCGCGCGACATGTACGTCAGGCTGACCCATATGGTCGGAGACAAAATTCATGTCTCGACTTCTGCCGAACATGAATGGTTGGACAACATTCTTGAACTGGACTGGAAACTGTACCTGTGCTCATCACCGCCCTACCAGTTGCAGACCGCCAATGACCAACGGATGAATGAATACACGCAACTGGCCTTCGCAGGGAAAGCGGATCAGGCACGGCGCGTGTTCGACAGCCTGAACCCGGTACGGGACGCGATCAAGCGGACTAAACCCGCAGATAAACCAACCGCTTTCGGCAAGTACTGGCAGCACCTGCTGGGCCAAACGGGGGGCCGTGTACGCCCGCCGATGCTAGAGCTCAGCCAGGCGGAAAAAGATATTATTCGCAAGGGGTTTGACGAATGCGGGCTGAAACTGTGAAACTAGCGGTATAACTTAATCCGATACCTACATGCGGACAAATTCTTTGTGGTTATGAGGAATGTCGCCGAAGTTTTTTGCCAGACGGGAGAAAACAATGTCAAAGCTAAGAGCGTTCAACTTCAAGGCTTGGGTTGACGAACATCGTCATCTTCTGAAGCCACCGGTCGGCAACAAAATGGTATTCGAAGATGCCGACCTGATGGTCACCGTTGTCGGCGGCCCAAACAAGCGCACCGATTACCACGACGACCCGGTCGAAGAGTTCTTTTACCAGCTTGAAGGGGACATGCTTCTCAAGCTGTTTGATGGCGAGGAATTCTATGACGTCCCCATCCGTGAAGGCGAGGTGTTTCTTCTTCCGGCGCATGTCCGCCACTCTCCTCAGCGTCCGCAAGAAGGCTCGGTCGGCTTGGTCATCGAACCCAAGCGGCAGGAAGGCGAACTGGACGCAATCGAATGGTATTGTTTTGAATGTGGGACACGCGTGTACCGGGCTGAAATGCAGCTGAAGTCCATCGTTGACGACCTGCCTCCGGTGTACGAAAAATTCTATGCATCGGAAAAAGACCGCACTTGCCCGAATTGTAATGTCATACATCCGGGAAAAGAACCGCCCGAGGGCTGGGTGCAGTTGTAGAAACAAAAAAGTAACGGGGAAGAACATGAAACACTTTGGAAAAATCATTGCAGCCACTGCTTTGGCGACGGTCTCTGCTGTTGCGGCACAGGCCGAGGAATTCCGTCTGGGCCTGATCACACCGCCACCCCACATTTGGACCAAGGCCGCCGAAGCGTTTGGGGCCGAGTTGTCCGAAGCCAGCGACGGCGCGCACAGCGTATCCGTTTTCCCGGCGCGACAACTGGGCAACGAGGCCGAGATGTTGCAGCAGTTGCAGACAGGCGCGCTGGACATGGCCTTTATGACAGTGGCCGAAGTGTCAAACCGCGCGCCGGAACTGGGTGCTTTCTACGCCCCATACCTTGCTGACGACATCGGCCATGCCGGTCGTATCCTGAGGTCAGACACCGCAAAGACAATGCTGGAGCCGCTGCCCGGTCAGGTCGGCGTCGTTGGGGTCGGCTACGGTATGGCCGGACTGCGCCAGATCGTAAGCCGGGGCGATGTTTCGTCAGCGGATGACCTTGCCGGTCTAAAACTGCGGATCACTCCGTTCACTCCGATCCTTGATTTCTACAACGCCGTTGGCGCGGCCCCGACCCCGATGCCCTTGCCCGCGGTTTACGACGCGTTGGCAAATGGTCAGGTCGACGCCATCGACATGGATGCCGAACTTATCTGGGTTCTGAAATACTATGACCATGCAGATACGATTGTTCAGTCCGACCACATGATGTTCCCAATGGTGGGGCTTGTCTCGGCCAAAGTCTGGGCGGGGTTGTCCGAGGAAGACCGGGCACTGATTGGTGAGTTGATGGCCAAGCATGTGGACAGCACCATCGACAGCTATGTCTCGAACGAGGCCGGTTGGCTGGAGCAGATCGAAGGCACTGGAAAGTCCTATGTAAAGGTGGATGCCTCGTTCTTTGGCGATGCCATCGACGAATGGAATACGATCTGGTCAGAAAAGACCTCGTCGCTTGACGCCCTGCGCGCTACTGCGGCAGAAACCAAGTAAAGTTTGGTCGCAGACAGACATGGCGCGAGCCTGTGCTCGCGCCATTTGTCTTGGGGATAGGTCATGTTGTACCGCTTATCGGCATTCTGGGCCCGAGTGGAGCTCTGGTCGGCGGCGCTTTTGGCGCTTGTCGTAACGGTGCTGATCCTGCTGAACGTGGTCACGCGCAGCATGGGAAACGCGCTGTTCTGGGTCGACGAACTTGCGATTTATTCGATGGTTTGGATGACTTTTTTGGGGGCATCCGCCGCTTTGCACCACCGGGATGCCGTATCCATCACCATCGTCACGGATGCCGTGTCGATCCGCGTTAAACATCTTATCGACAAATGCGTTGACGTGATTGTCTTTGCTTTCGCGCTGGCGATGTTGTGGTTCTGCTGGCGATGGTTTCTGCCCTTGGACATTGTCCAAGCCGGATTCGATACAACCGCGTTTCAGGGCCAGACCTTCAATTTCATTTACGCCGAACCCACACTGACGCTGGGCCTGCCGAAATTCCTGTTTTGGCTGGTCATGTGGCTCTTTGCGCTTGGGGCCACATTGCATTCCGCAATGCACCTCTTTGGAACGAGGCCTGTTTCATGAGCCCTATTGTCTTTCTTGCGGCCCTGTTTATCTCGGTGCCCGTGGCAATCGTTCTGAGTGTGACCGCTATCTGGTACATCTGGGAAAGTGGGAATACGATCCTCTATGACAGCTTTGCCCAGAAGATGTTCGGCGGCCTGGAAAACTATGGCCTGTTGGCCATCCCGCTGTTCATGCTGACCGGCGAGCTTATGAACGAAGGAGGCATGACTCGCCGCCTGATTGCTCTGGCCCGCATTTTCGTGGGCGGTTTCCGGGGTGGTCTGGCCTATATCAACCTTTTGGCGAACATGTTCATGGCTGCGATTATCGGATCGGCCACAGCCCAGATCGCCGTCATGTCGCGCGCCATGGTCCCCGCCATGGAGGAGGAGGGATATGACAAGGGCTTTGCGACGGCCACCACCGCAGCGGGCGGGTTGTTGGCCCCGGTGATCCCGCCGTCGATGATGTTCGTGATTTTTGGGGTTCTGGCGCAAATTCCGATTGGTGAGATGTTCATCGCCGGAATCCTGCCCGGCCTGATCTTGGCGGCCAGCTTTGCGTTGGTGATCGCGTTGATCGGATGGCGGAGGCAATTTCCCAAAGGCAGTTGGATGAGCGCCAAGGAATCCGCACGCGCCCTAGCTGCCGCAGCACCGGCCCTGTTGATCCCTGTCGCCATCATTGGCGGCATCCTGTTCGGCATTGCCACGCCGACAGAGTCCGCCGCTGTCGCATCATTTGTAGCGTTTGTCGTCGGCTGGCTGATCTATGGTGAGCTTGACCCAAGACATCTTGGCGAAATGTTCCTGAGAACGGCCAAGAACGCCTCGATGATCCTGTTCATGATCGCGGCAGCCAGTGTTTTCGGCTGGGTGATCATTTACGAAGAGCTTCCACAAAAGCTGGCTGGTTTGATCACGACCATAACCTCTGATCCGTTTCTATTCCTGCTGATAGTCAACGCGGCGCTTCTGTTGGTGGGCATGATCATCGACGGCATCGCCGCGATTATCCTAATCACTCCGATCTTGCTGCCAATTGCCACGGGCTCATACGACATCAGCCCCTACCAGTTCGGCGTAGTCGTTTGCCTGAACCTTGTTCTTGGCCTGCTGACACCGCCGGTCGGAATTGGCCTATATATCGCTTCTTCAATGAGCGGCGCCACACCCGGTTCGATCCTAAGATCGCTCTGGCCATTTCTAATGGCGATAACGGTTGTCCTTGTCCTGCTGAGTTATGCACCGATTCTGTCGACCTACCTTATTCGCTAGGTCCACATTTCGCCCTTGCATGACCTGTGGCGATACCAGGTGCCGCAAAGTGTCGGCAGCGGCGCGACGGCCTGAGACAAGCTGATAGCTTGCCCATGCCCTTCGCGCCGCTGCCGTTATCGTTAGAAATGTACCGACAAGCCGCCGAGTGGTTTCTGAACCGGCGGCGCAAATTTTGTCAGGTCAATCCCTTCAACCGCCAGCTTGTATTCTTCAAGCGTCGGCGTGCGTCCCAGAATTGCGGACAGAACAACAACCGGTGTTGAACCCAAAAGCGATTCACCCTTCTTGGTCTCAGAGTCGGCAACAACCCGGCCTTGGAACAAGCGTGTCGAGGTCGCCAGAACCGTATCCCCTTTTGCGGCCTTTTCCTGGTTCCCCATGCACAGGTTACAACCCGGACGTTCGAGATAGAGAATATTCTCGTATTCCGTTCTTGCCGTGACCTTGGGGGCAGCGTCGTCAAACTCAAATCCGCAGTATTTCTGCAGGATTTCCCAATCACCTTCCTCTTTCAACTCATCAATGATGTTGTAGGTCGGGGCAGCAACAACCAGCGGTGCCTTGAACGCAACCTCACCATGGGCCGCCTCAAGGTTGCGGAGCATCTGCGCGACGATCTTAATGTCGCCCTTGTGGACCATGCACGATCCGACAAAACCCAGATCGACCTTCTTTTCCGCCCCGTAGTAAGAGATCGGCCGGATCGTATCATGGGTATAACGCTTTGATACGTCGATGTTATTGACATCTGGGTCAGCGATCATCGGCTCGACGATTTCGTCCAGATCAACGACAACTTCGGCGAAGTACTTGGCGTTATCGTCCGGCGTCAACGCAGGCTTCTCGCCCGACTTGATCTGGGCGATCCGCGCCTCGGCAATGTCGGTCAGTTTCTGAAGCATTCCGTTCTCATGCTCCATCCCCTTGTCGATCATGATCTGAATACGGTGCTTTGCCAGTTCAAGCGATTGGATCAGCGTGTCATCGTTCGAAATGCAGATCGACGCCTTTGCCTTCATCTCGGCCGTCCAGTCCGTGAATGTGAACGCTTGGTCTGCCAAAAGCGTTCCGATATGGACCTCGATGATGCGCCCCTGGAACACGTTGTCACCATGCTGCGCCAGCATCTGTGCCTGCGTTGCATGGACCACGTCGCGGAAATCCATGTGATCAGCCATCTTGCCCTTGAAGGTCACCTTCACCGATTCCGGGATCGGCATCGAGGCTTCACCGGTCGCAAGCGCCAGCGCCACAGTGCCTGAGTCTGCACCAAACGCCACGCCCTTGGACATACGCGTGTGGCTGTCCCCGCCAATGATGATCGCCCAATCGTCGACGGTAATGTCATTCAGGACCTTGTGAATCACATCGGTCATTGCGTGATAAACACCCTTGGGGTCGCGACCGGTCACAAGACCAAACTTGTTCATGAACGCCATCAATTTTGGTGTGTTGGCCTGCGCCTTGGCATCCCAGACAGACGCTGTGTGACACCCGGACTGATACGCACCGTCAACGGCCGGCGACAGCACGGTTGCCGCCATTGCCTCTAGCTCCTGTGCCGTCATCGGGCCGGTGGTGTCCTGCGATCCAACGATGTTGACCCGCACGCGCACGTCGGACCCTGCATGCAGCACCTTGTCCGGTGCGACACCCAGCGCGTTGGCGTTAAAGATCTTCTCAACCGCTGTCAGCCCTTGATCGTCGTTGCTGATTTCCTTCGACGGAGCAAAGACCCGCGGGGCTTCGATCCCCAGGGTTTCTGCGGCAAATGTCTGCAGCTTCTTACCGAAGACGATGGCGTAAGAGCCGCCTGCCTTCATGAACTCCATCTTCTGCGGTGTGAACGACCCCTCCATATCGACCAGCTCTTCGCCTTCAACACTGAAGAGTTTTTTCTTTTTCGTGTCGATCTTGAGTACGGTGCCAGTCTCGACCGAATATTTCTGCTCAAGAACAGGATTGCCGTCGTTGTTCAGGATCGGTTGACCGTCTTCACCGATTTTCTTGCCCCAGTTCTTGAGGTCGACACCAATACCGCCGGTCACGCCAACGGTTGTCAAGAAGATCGGGGAAATCCCATTGGTGCCCGCCACAACGGGCGCCACGTTTATGAACGGAACATAAGGCGAAGCCTGCTTGCCAGTCCAAAGCGCCACGTTGTTGACGCCAGACATACGCGACGAGCCAACACCCATTGTGCCCTTCTCGGCAACAAGCATCACACGTGCATTCGGATGCTTCAGTTTGAGTGCTTCGATCTCTTTCTGCGCCTCTTCCGAGATCAGGCATTTGCCGTGCAATTCGCGGTCAGCCCGAGAATGCGCCTGATTGCCGGGGCTGAGAAGGTCAGTCGAGATATCGCCTTCGGCTGCAACATAAGTAACAACCTCGATCTCTTCGTCGATGTCAGGCAGAGTCGTGAAAAACTCAGCCTTGACATAGCTATCCAACAAGTCCGCAGCGACTGCGTTGCCTGCCTCGTAAGCTGCTTTGATACGGTCCGTATCGGCCTCGTAGAGGAAGACTTGGGTTTTCAGAACGTCAGCCGCTTGGCTTGCAATGCCCTTGTCAGCGCCCAGCGCCAGATCAAGCAGCACCTCAACCGACGGCCCGCCTTTCATATGGCTCAGAAGCTCAAAGGCAAAGGCGGGCGTGATTTCGTCCACGGTCGCTTCACCCAAGACGATCGCCTTCAGAAAACGGGCTTTCTCACCTGCCGCGCTGGTGGTTCCGGGAAGTGTGTTGTAGATAAAGAACTGCAGGCAATCCGCGCGATGCCCGCTGGCCGAACCCTGGATATGGGCGATCACCTCATTAAGAAGCGCACCATCGTCAATCGGTTTAGGGTTAAGGCCCTGTTCTTTCCGGTTTTCGATTTCAGCGAGGTATTCGTCGTATAGGCTCATGATCATTTCCACATCGGGCAAGGGGCTGGAGGGCAGCTAAATTAAGGGAAGACTCGATTTGGCATACAATGGTATACACATCGACGGAATTCAAGGGCCCCGCTTGCGACATTCTGCCCACAACCGCTAGTCCCAGCGCTTCTGGCACGAAATTCCAGCCGTATGAACCGGGCAAGTCTTTTTTATACAGGGGATAGTGGTGCCCCCACACGGACTCGAACCGCGGACCTACTGATTACAAATCAGTTGCTCTACCAGCTGAGCTATAGGGGCACTGGACGTCGATTACTGCCTCTGGTTCTGGACTGCAAGACTCATTTTTTTCTTTTGTCGATGATTTTTAAATCCCAACGTCAGGCGCCCCTGCCGCGCCACATCAGTGCACTGGTTTGACTGTCAGCTACACAGCCTGTAACCCGGCGGACGAGGCAGAAGAAGCAGGGGCAAAAAGCGAATATGCAGGTTGCTATCCACGCAGGAGCCGCATTCACCGGCGAAGGCAGATTGTTAAAAGCTCTAAGAGCCCACAAATCTGTGCTGACCGAGCATGGTGTCGCCGCTTTTGGCCCGCGCCAATACAAACAAGCCTTCAAGCCGACCTTCGCAACATCCGAGCCGCAGTTCCTGACTCCAGAAGAAACCAGTCAGGTTCGCGCCGGCCTGACATCAGACCCGAGCATTCGCCGGGCTGTGTTCCAAAGCAATGCACTGATTGCAGACTCAAAAGCGGCTATTCAGGACGGGCAATTCTACCCACGCGCCGGAAAGCTAATGTCCGTTTTGGATCAAGCGCTCGAAGACATTCGGATCGACTTCTTCTTTGCCTTAAGAAACCCAGGCACGTTTATTCCTAAACTACTAATGTCTCTGCCGGACGAAGACAGGGAAAATATCATCCGCAATACAGACCTGAGCTGCCTGAATTGGATCGGAATGGTCGACGACATCCGCGACATGGCTCCGGGCGTAAACGTCACCTTGTGGAGCAATGAGGAATCGCCTCTGATTTGGGGTGACATTTTGCGAAAAATGTGCGGCCTGCCAGAGGATGTGACCCTAGAAAAAGAGTACAACTTTCTGCTTTCCCTTCTGGACGAAGCGGGAAAAGAAAAGGCAAATGCGCTTTTGAATGCCAGACCTGACGGGGAACAAAAGGGCTTACGCTATGCTCTGGCGGACATCTTGGAAGATCACGCCCAACCGGAGCTTGTAGAGGAAGAACTCGAACTTCCGGGCTGGAGCACAGACATCGTGGATGCGTTTTCCGAGCTCTATGAACAGGATCTTGAAAGGCTGGAATCAATGCCAGAGGTCCAGTTGTTAAGGCCCTGAGCCCAGAAAAATTGACCCGCCCAAGCGCTGCGACCTGCGATCAATCAGCCTTTCTTGACCCGAGATAGAAAATCCACCGGTCCCGGTTCGGAGGCCCACCCGGATCGCGGTGTCCTAGAAGGCAAAGCCTGAACGACACCGCAAATTCGAAACCGTCAGCTCATACCCAACGCTTCTTTGTACATCTCCAATACCGCCTCTTCTTCTGCGATATCGTCTTTGTCGCGTTTGCGAAGAGCAACCACCTTGCGCATGACCTTGGTGTCGTAGCCGCGTGCCTTGGCTTCGGCCATGACTTCTTTCTGCTGCTCTGCGATATCTTTCTTCTCGGCGTCCAGACGTTCAAACCGTTCGATAAACTGACGCAGCTCTCCGGCGGTAACGCGATAGTTGGCGGCGGCCTGATCTTCGGTCATGTCTTCCATTTATTCTCTCCCAGAGGCTGAAGTCTGCTGCCGCAAGTCGGCACTAAGCCGGATACATGGCCGCAGCACCCGCCGCAAGCGCACAATCAGGTATCGGACTTGTGCGATGCACAGGTATCCGATAAGCGCAAAGAAACTCTTTGGCCTGATGCGGAAAACCATGTTCGAAATCATCACCTGGGGCGGAGCCGCCCTGTCGCTTGCCGGACTGTTGGGACTCGTCTGGTGCATCCTGCACGTGATGAAAGCGCGCAAATCCGGCCTGTCTGACGACGAACTGCGAGCAACAGTTCAGGGAGTATTGCCTTGGAACCTGGCCTCACTCTTTCTGTCCGTGATCGGGCTGATGCTAGTTATTCTGGGTATCTCATTCAGTTAATCCCACAGCCTAAACCGGCAGATTATCGAACTGAGCCTCCATCGCGTCCTCGCACAAGGCTGCATCCAGACGACGCAGGCGCGAGGGGATATGCACACCCTGCTGACGCATCCGTTCAATTACCCTTGTCACGCTTGGCTGAAGCGCCAGGCGGGTTTCAAGACACGCACCCTGCAACTTTTCTTCAAGCTGCTCGGCTTCGGAATACAAATTAATTGTAGACATCTCCATCCTCCCAAATGGTGCGTTATCTACCCACATATAGGTAACCGTTTTAAGACCTGCTGACCTTAACCCGAGGACACGCGAAAACCCGCCTGTCTGAAATACGGTTTCGGCAGTCACCTGCGGAATGGTTAAATTCTAGGCCGATCTGAATTACCCTGCCTTGACAAGCATCAATTCACGGATTCTTTATCCTATACATTCCGAAATTGATATACGAATAAAGCAGTCTGACGGAGGGCAAAATGACACCAAAGGTGAAAGCGTTTTTTGACACCGATACATTTACTGTGTCCTACCTTGTGCAGGAACCCGAGGGGACGGCCTGCGCAATTATCGACAGTGTCCTGGACTTTGACCATGCATCCGGCCGGACAGACACCAGTTCAGCAGACAAGATAATCGAGCATGTTCAGGCTAACAGTTTGAAAGTCGAATGGATTCTGGAAAGTCATGTCCATGCCGATCACCTGTCAGCAGCCCCCTACCTGCAACAGAAACTGGGCGGTAAAATCGGGATCGGAGATCAGATCGTCACCATTCAGGAGACATTTGGAAAAATCTTCAATGAAGGGACCGAGTTCCAACGCGATGGCAGTCAGTTTGACGCCTTGTTCCGCGAGGGCGACAGCTTTCACGTGGGTCAAATGCGGGGTGATGTTCTGCATACGCCCGGCCACACCCCGGCCTGTTTGACCTATGTCATCGGAGATGCGGCCTTTGTGGGGGACACGTTGTTCATGCCCGATTTCGGGACGGCACGATGCGATTTTCCGGGCGGGTCATCGGAAATGCTGTTTGCGTCGATCCAGAAAATCCTTTCGCTGCCTGATCAGACACGCATCTTCGTCGGGCACGATTACAAGGCACCGGGCCGCGACGAGTATGCGTGGGAAACTACAGTCGGAGAGCAGAAGGCGCTCAATGTTCATATCGGCCAGGGACGCTCGGTTGAGGAGTTCGTCAAAATGCGCGATGCACGGGATGCGACGCTTGGCATGCCTCGTCTGATCCTGCCTTCTCTTCAGGTCAACATGCGCGCGGGGCAGATGCCTCCTGCCGACGAAGAAGGCGATGTTTTCCTGAAGATTCCAGTGAATAAACTGTGAAGCCAACCAATACGTGGAGAAAAAAGAACCATGCAACTGGAATGGATTTGGGGGTTGGCCGGGGGCCTGTTGATCGGTCTGGGTGCCGCCGTTTATCTGCTTGGGAATGGCCGGATCATGGGGGCCAGCGGCATCTTGGGCGGCTTGGTCGACAATAGTGATCGCACCTTGGAACGCCTGGTCTTTGTTGCAGGGCTTGTAGGAATGCCCTTGCTTCTTCGCCCGTTGATGTCACCCACACCGCAGACCCATCTGACCGGCAATATTGCCGTCATCATTTTCGCGGGACTGCTGGTTGGGATCGGCACCCGGATCGCCAATGGATGCACGTCGGGACATGGGGTCTGCGGGATATCGCGTTTCTCGCTGCGCGGAATTGTGGCGACGGTTATCTACATCGCTGCAGGCGCGATCACACTCGCGGTTCTGCGCCACATGTGGGGGGTGATCTGATGCGGTTGCTGATCTCTTTGATCGCCGGATGCCTGTTTGGCGCAGGTCTGCTGATCTCGGGCATGACAGACACCACCAAGGTTCAAGGGTGGCTGGACGTGTTCGGGAACTGGGACCCGACACTGGCCTTCGTGATGGGTGGGGCAATTATCCCAATGCTGTTTGCCTGGCGGATGACAGAACATCGTCGCCCCTTGGTCGGGGGAACCTTTCCGACCATGTCTCCGCCCGAGTTGGACCGGCGACTTGTCGTAGGCTCCGTTTTATTTGGCATGGGGTGGGGCTTGTCCGGGCTGTGTCCGGGGCCTGCCATTGCCTCGGTGACCTATGGCGGCGTTGGCGGGCTAGTGTTTCTGGCCGCAATGATCGCCGGAATGTACGCAGCGCCGACTGTGGGGGCGCAACTGGACAGAACTGCAAACGCAGCCTAATCAATTGGGATGGAGATTCGCCGCATTACACCCCGCTACGCCGTCTCGCCGCAAATCACGGTCGAGGATGTTTCAGCCATAGCCGAAGCCGGATTCGTCAAGGTTATTTGCAACCGGCCAAACACAGAAGTTCCGTCAGACATGCAGTCAGACGCCATTGGCGAGGCCGTCCGTGCCGCGGGTTTGGATTATGAGGTTCTGGAACTGACGCATCAGACCATGACACCCGAAAACGTCGCCCGTCAGCGCGAGTTGGCCGAAAGTTGCAGCGGACCGGTGCTGGCGTATTGCGCATCAGGCACGCGGTGTTCAATTATCTGGGCCCTTGGCCAATGCGACCGGATGAGTACGGACGATATTCTGGACGCAACAACCAAGGCAGGCTACGCGCTGGAAAACCTTCGCCCCACGCTTGATCAGATTCGCAACGTGGCTGGGTAAGCCCTATGGATCAGGTCACCTGACCTGCGTCATCGTTCAGGCCAGCCAGCTTCGAAATTTCAGCGGCGATCTGATCTGAGTCGCCGAACTGCAACTTGCTGTCGATGGTGTCGATCGCATGTGTGTCTGTGTGAATGGGTTCTACGGACAGCTCTGCCGATGTTTGGATTACCGACGTTCGTGCCTCAAGGAAATCCTGAGTCTCGGCCTGTGACGGCACATCCTGCGGCTCATATTCGTTCAGGCGAATTGCCCGCATCCCACCGGATTGCCCCAAACGCCCAACTGCTGTCCGAGTCCGGTCGATCGTTAGCAATTGTGCACGGTCAAGACGTGCTCCGGTCAAAGGCAATACATCCCCCGCTGCAAGCGCCGAAAAAGAAGCCAGGGGTAAAGCCATTTGGCAAATCACAGTATTCAACTCTGCGCGCAGCACGCCCGATGCCTGTTCGATATGCGGCCTCGAATCCCCACTAGGTTCGGCATCTGCTGGACCCTCCTCTTCGGGAAGAAGAACAGAAATCCGGCCCTGTCGCAAACCGCCGCCCAGCTCGACCGTTAGATCATATGAAACATACGCATCCTGCGTCATAGCCAATGACAGCGCCCGAAGATCAGGCAGCCGCAACTTGTACTGATAGCCTGTCAGGCTTGCCTGTTCACTGACGGTTTCCACCAACCGTGCCGCGCGGGTGCATGCGTCTTCGATCATGGGCGCAACCATCGCGGCATCCGTATCGGTAAAGGCCCGTGGCGTTGGTGTCGTTGACGTCACCTCACCAATAGTCTGCACTTGAACGATGGCCGAAACGGTTTCCAAATCCATACAGACCGCTGCCGAAAGCCCTTCGTTGTTCAGAAGATGCAGCAACAACCAATTGTCACCGGCAAACCCCGCAAGCCCGTCGGCTGATCGAGATGCCCGCCTTGCCGCGATGACCGACAACGGCAATTGCAGACGATCCGCAGCGGTACGGGCAAGTGCCAACCGCAAAGCGCGAAGGATGGAATTCGTCTGACCGCCGCGCTCATCCTGGCTTGCAGATACTTTTTTTGCCAAAGCTGTGGTGACCGGTTGTGTCATGCCTGGAGCCGTCAATCGTAAATATGCCTATGTTCCGGTCTACTCCGGCAAAGGTTACGAATGCCTTTACGCCCGTCTTATTGGGCTGCTTGTCTATAAGCCAGTGGCACCTGCACGCGGAAGGCTGCTCCGCCCTGCCCCGGCAAATAGCTGATATCGCCCCCAAGACGCTGCATGATCTCGCGGCAGATCGCCAAACCCAAACCGGCCCCGCCTGCCTTGTCACCGCCTACACGCGCGAATTTTTCGAACACCATGGACCGCGCCTCGGCTGGAATACCGCTGCCGTTATCCGCAAAATCTATCACGACTTGGCCGCCTACATCATGCGCTGAAATGGTCAGGACCGGGTCAACCGCATCGCAGTATTTCTGCGCGTTGGAAATCAAGTTGATGAAGACTTGCCCCAAACGATCCAGATCGGTGTGAAGCGGAATGCGTTCGGACGCCTTCGAGCGCCGAACAGTGAGGGTTTTGCTGGTGCCCGCCAACGCGCTCGATACCGCCCGATCCAGAACCGAGCGCAGGGTATCGCCTCCCATATTCAGGCTGACCTGTCCGCTTTCCAAAACGCTCAAGTCCAGCAGGTCATCCAGCAATCGCGTCAGCCGCAGCGCCTCGTCGTGGATGATTGCGGCATAGCGCGTCTGTTCTTCATCAGTTAAACCGTCGGTGTCCCGCATGATCTCGGAAAACGCCCGGATCGAGGTCATCGGTGTACGTAGTTCATGACTGACCTGACTAAGGAAGTTGTCTTTCTGCTGCGATATCTGGGTCAACTTGGTATTCGCTTCGCGCAGTTGCCGGGCTGTGCGGCTAAGTTCGGCAGATTTCACTTCTAGCTGGCTGGAGTATTCCAGCAATTGCGCGGATTCGTCGGCCACGGCCAAAAGGTCCTCGACCGACACCGAAGACCCGCCGACAATCTGGCCGATCATGGCGTGCGCCGTCGCGGCCCCGACCGAGCCGCTCAATTCCCGTTCAAGCCGTTCCAGAAAGGCGGGGGTTGGTTCGGGCAGACTGGATCGTCCGCCTTGTTGTTCAGCTTCGGCCTGAAAGAACTCCTGCGCGGGACCGGCCCCCAGTATGCGCTGGGTCATGATCATTAGGTCCTCGCTTTGCGCAACAGACCCGGTCCATCCGCGCGGGGCGACAGAATGGTCAAAGACATTGACGAACTGCGCCCCCTGCAAGCGCTCCAGCGGGCTAGGAAAACTCAGCAGCGACGCCACGCAGAAAGCGACGGTATTCAAAGACAGCGACCACATGACCGTATGGACCATGGGGTCCATCCCTTCGATCCCGAACAATGCCTGCGGCCGCAGCCAGCCGATCCCAAACGGGCCGTCCTGCAGGACCGAGCTGGACATCAGCGCCCCACCCATTCCGGGCAGAAGCAGCGTGTAGATCCACAAGAGGAACCCCACTGACAACCCGACAAGTGCCCCTGTCCGCGTCGCCCCGCGCCAGAACAATCCGCCGACCAGAGCAGGCAGAATCTGAGAAATACCGGCGAAGGCCACAAGCCCGATTGAGGCAAGCGCAGCGCCGCCACCAGATAACCGATAATAAAAAAAGCCCAACGCCATGATCGCTGCGATTGAGACACGGCGCGCAACCAACACAACGTGTCGAACATCGCCCGACAAGGACCCGGACCCTTCCTGAGTGCTTAGCCAGATTGGCATCACAAGATGGTTCGAAACCATGGTGGACAAGGCCATAGCCGTAACGATCACCATCGACGTTGCAGATGAGAAGCCCCCAATGAAGGACAACATTGCCAGCCACTCATTGCCCTGTGACAGGGGCACAGTCAGAACAAACAGGTCTGGGTTCGACCCCTCTGGCAACAGGTCCAGACCCACTACGGCGATTGGCACCACAAACAGGCTCATCAAAAGCAGGTATAACGGAAACGCCCAGGCCGCTGTTCTCAGGTGTCCTTCATCCGCGTTTTCAACCACCATCACCTGAAACATGCGCGGCAAGCAGACAAACGCCGCAGCAGACAAGAAGATGAACGTCGTCCAGCGGCCCGCGTCCACATTCCACTGACCGATCTCTGATGCGTCTATGCGGTCCATCATCGGCCCAACGCCGCCTGCAATTCCCCAAACGACGAAGATGCCAACCGCCAGCAAAGCGAACAGTTTAACCACGGATTCCAATGCGATAGCGGTCACAACACCATGGTGGCGCTCGTTCGCGTCCAGGTTTCGTGTCCCGAACAGGATGGCGAACACCGCCAGCCCTGCAGCCACCCAAAACACGCTTGACCCCTCGCGGTAAAGGCCGGACGGGTCAGCCTCTGCAAAGATCGAGAACGATAAGGTGATAGACTGCAGTTGCAGCGCGATATACGGCGTTCCGCCCAGAACCGCCAGAATGGTCACACAGATTGCCAGCGTATTCGATTTTCCGTAGCGCGACGAAATCAGGTCCGCGATCGAGGTTACCCTTTGGCTGCGCCCAACCCTGACCAGTTTCCTGAGACCCCACCACCAACTGATCATGACCAGCGTGGGGCCCAGATAGATCGTCACGAACTCCAGCCCCGAACGGGCGGCATTTCCAACTGCGCCGTAGAATGTCCAGGCGGTGCAATAGATCGACAGCGACAGAGTATAAAACAACGGGGATCGCAGCCACGCCCCACGTCCGGCAGCAGCCATTCGGTCAGCGGCAAAGGCCACGCCGAACAAAAGAACCACATAGCCCAGACAGACGAGGATCAGAAGGTTCAGCGTTGCCATCGATCCGTGTCCGGGTCGGTGTCATCCCGCGCCGCCGTGCGACGGGCGGCGAAGCCAAAGATCAGGCTAATCAGTATCAATAGCCCCCAGCAGGTAAAGATATAGAGAATGGCCGACGATAAAGTGACCGCCCCGGTTTCCCCCGGTTCAGGCCATAGCAACGGAATCGCGATCAGTGCAGCCCCGAGAATTGGCAACAGCCGTGCAGCGTCCGTCAACCGACGCCGACGATAACTTTGGCGTTCCAGAAACAGCGAAGGCCGAACACCCTGAGGCTGCCGATCTTCGCTATTGCTCATGATTGCGTGGCCTGCGCGTGCAGATCGCGCACCGCGGTCAGGACCTCGGCATTGGAAAACGGCTTGGTCATAAAGCGGCTGACACCCGCGCTTTCGGCCATTTCGCGATCACGAAGCTGGCCGCGTGCCGTCAACATCAAGACCGGCAGACCCCGAAGGTCATCCAACTCGCGCAGATCGCGCAGGATATCCATGCCGCTTTTGCCCGGCAGCATAACATCCAGAATGACCAGATCAGGATTTGCGCCCTGAATGACCTCGACAGCGTCCGTTCCTTCAGCGTGCGTTTCAACCTGCCAACCCTCACGCGTCAGCAGGAACCGAATGGCCTCGGCGATGTTCGGCTCATCCTCAATTAGCAGAACCTTACGGCTCATATGTTTCATTCCTCCCCGTGACAGGATACCCATCCGCAGTCCTGTCTGTATCAGCTTACGCTGTCTGTCAGGAAAGTGTCAAAAACCTTCGCTCAGAATCGACGGCTCTCGGCGCGACTCGCAGTCGGCATTTGGGCAAACCCTGCAACTTGGCCCGACCCTGGCAACCGGCTGGCCACCCTGCCCGCCTTCTTCGACGGACCGAACCAACATGACCGAGCGATAAACAGGTGCGTCGTCATATCCGGACATCGCTTGCGGCCATGCATAGGCATAGCAATCAAACTCAGCCGCCGACCGGCCAAGCTGTACGATACGTTTGCGAATTGGCACCAAAGGCCGGTTCAAAGCCTGAAACAATGGCCACAGCGGGCACGCCTCGCCAAAGCGCGGCATCGCAAAGCCCGGCACCGACTTGGCAAACAAGATACTTCCCGATGCATCGCACACAACCAGTCCCGTAGGTCGCGAAAGCACCCCGTCTGGCAGTGCCGCCAAACGGCGCAAGACCGTCGCGATGTCCACCGAAAATTGTGCAGCCAGCTTGATCGGGTCCGGTTCTGTGCCAGCCAGCGCAGTTTTCACCGCCTCCAGTGGCATGGCCTTGGCGTCGCTTGCATAGACACCCAAAAGACCGCGAGCGACGGTCTTTGCTGCCGCCGAGTCAATCTCGCTCAGGTCTATCGCAGAGCTGTCTTCGCTGCCCTCCATCTCAGGAAAATGATGTCCGCGCTGTTCAAAGAACGCCTCGGCATCTTCAAGCGGAACGCCGCGACGGTCGTCCGCCGCGTCAGAATCATCCAGATAAGCAACCAAGGATTTCGAACTGTCGGCAAGGCGTTCAGCATCCTGATGCAGGTTTCGATGAAAGCGATCCTGCCACTCGGGTTCGATCTCCTGTGTTTCCGCCAGAATCGCTGCGGTCGAACGAATCGCGGCGGCGGTGGACAGAACCTCATGCATCGAAGCAGCCAGATGTGGATCATGGGTCAAGCGGTCGGATAGGGTTTCAACCGTTCGCTCAAGCGAGACAACGCGCCTGTGCATCTGCGCCAGCACAGCAGCCCACCCCGGGAAACGTCCCGCAAACTCTTCCAGACTGTCGACTTCGGCCTGTTGCCCCACCGCGTCCGCCGCTGCCTCGCGCAGGGCGGATATCAGCGTTGCCTCTAGCCCCTGTGTCAGCAGCGAAGGTTCGACGGCCAAAGCCGCGGCAATATCCACAAGCAGCTTGCCACCAATCCTGCGGCGATTGTGTTCAATCAGGTTCAGATAGGAGGCTGAGATCCCGACCCGACGCGCCAGTTCTGCCTGCCGCAGTCCTGCAATTTGCCGCCTCTCTCGAATACGGCTGCCTGTCAACGTGTCGCGCATGTTCTCGCCCCTCCCCAAGCGGAGCCAACCTTTGTAAACGTTCAGTTTTTCTAAACTCTCAAGGTTTTTCTATCTTTTAGGAGTTCATTTTCAAACCGAGTTTACACCCTTAACAAACGGATTGCACGATCATCAGACCAGTGTTGACGCCTTTCAACACCACATTCTCGGCCGCACCCCTTCTATTTCCAGACAATTCCCTGCACGATACCGAAATGAGTGACGCCGCCTTCGAATATGCTCCTATCGGATTGGTCGAGTTGGAAAACCGTATCATCCGACGCTGCAATCTGCAGTTCGCCCGGACCTTCGGAGGGGACGAGGCCGACTATCGCAACATGCCTTTGCTACATCTTTACCCCTCGGTCGCAGATTGGGAGCGTATCGGTGCCCGTAGTCTACAGGTCATGCGCGACACCGGATATTACACGGACGAGCGCGTCATGCGGCGGCGAAATGGGGATTTGTTCTGGTGCCGCGCACGCGGTCGGTCCTTGACCCCCGATGACCCTTTCCGCCACGGCATCTGGAGCTTTTCCGATATCTCGGAGGAACGCCCGTTGGTCGAGCTAACCGCGCGGGAACGCGAAGTGGCGATTTTGTCGTGCAGGGGCCTGTCCGCCAAGGAAATCGGCGTCGAACTGGGCCTGAGCTACCGCACCATCGAAGCTTATCGCGCCCGGCTGCTTGAGAAATTCGGCGCGCGAAAACTACCGGAATTGGTGGCAAAACTTTCCGGAATGCCGCTGTAACCTCTTCCCCCCCTCGAAAACTTGGTTAAAACCCCCATCTGACAGGCCGAGACGCGCTTTTCATGGCAAGGCTCATGGCTTATAACGCTGCGTAATCAGACCAAAGCCCGCAAGACACAGACGGGCCAAAGGGGAACCGTCGAGGACACTCATGACAGACACCAAACACGAAGCGGATGTGGCATTCATCAAGGCATTGGCTGAACTGCTGCGCGAGAACGACCTGACCGAATTGCAGGTCAAACGCGAATATGGCGAGGAAGACATCCTGAATGTACGCGTCAGCCGCTTGTCCCAAACCGCCGCCGTAGCTCCGGTTCAGGTGGCAGTTCCGGCTGCGGCCCCTGCAGCACCCGCTGCGGCTCCGGCACCGGCTGCTGCGGCCGAAGCACCGGCTGCCGTCGAAGACCCGGCCAGCCATCCCGGTGCAGTGACCTCTCCCATGGTGGGAACCGTCTACATGCAGCCCGAACCCGGCGCGCCTGCGTTCATCTCGGTCGGCGCATCCGTGTCCGAAGGCGACACGCTGCTGATCGTCGAAGCGATGAAAACCATGAACCACATCCACGCGCCCAAATCGGGCACCATCAAGCGCATTCTGGTGGGTGACGGCGACGCTGTGGAATTCGGCACACCCCTGGTCATTGTTGAGTAAGGCAGGCCCATGTTCGACAAGATCCTAATTGCCAACCGAGGCGAGATCGCCCTGCGCGTCATCCGCGCCGCGCGCGAGATGGGGATAAAGACGGTTGCCGTCCATTCCACCGCCGACAGCGACGCAATGCACGTCCGCATGGCAGACGAATCTGTCTGCATCGGCCCCCCGCCCAGCCCGCAAAGCTATCTGTCCGTGCCAGCCATCATCTCGGCCTGTGAAATCACAGGGGCGCAGGCGATCCACCCCGGCTATGGCTTTCTGTCCGAAAACGCTGAGTTTGTGCAGATCGTCGAAGATCACGACATCACCTTTATCGGCCCCACCGCCGAACATATCCGCGTGATGGGTGACAAGATTACCGCCAAGGACACGATGAAAGCCCTTGGCGTGCCATGCGTACCCGGTTCAGACGGCGGCGTTCCGACTTTGGAAGACGCCAAGCGCATTGGTGAGGAATTCGGCTATCCCGTCATCATCAAAGCAACTGCCGGTGGCGGCGGACGCGGCATGAAGGTTGCGCAGACCGCGGATGAGATGGAAAGCGCGTTCATGACCGCACGCGCCGAAGGCAAAGCCGCCTTTGGCAATGACGAGGTCTATATCGAGAAATACCTGACCACACCGCGCCATATCGAGATTCAGGTCTTTGGCGACGGCAAAGGCAAGGCTGTCCATCTGGGCGAACGTGACTGCTCGCTTCAACGCCGCCATCAGAAGGTCTTTGAAGAGGCCCCCGGCCCCAGCATCACCCCCGAAGAACGTGCCAAGATTGGTAAAATCTGCGCCGACGCTGTGGCGAAGATCAATTATATCGGCGCGGGCACAATCGAATTTCTGTATGAGAATGGCGAGTTCTATTTCATCGAAATGAACACCCGCTTGCAGGTGGAACACCCGGTGACCGAGGGCATTTTCGGCGTCGATTTGGTGCGCGAACAAATCCGTGTGGCAGCAGGCGAGGACATGTCGTTCGGTCAGGACGATCTGGAAATCAACGGCCACGCCATCGAGGTTCGGATCAACGCGGAAAAGCTGCCCAACTTCTCGCCCTGCCCCGGAAAGATCAGCGCCTATCACGCGCCCGGCGGTCTGGGTGTGCGGATGGATTCGGCGCTCTATGACGGATACTCGATCCCGCCCTATTACGACTCGCTGATTGCCAAGCTGATCGTGCAAGGCCGCGACCGGGCCGAGGCGTTGGCGCGTCTGGACCGAGCCCTGGGTGAATTGATCGTGGATGGAATCGACACCACGGTGCCGCTGTTCCATGCTCTGCTCCAAGAAGCCGACATTCACAGCGGCGACTACAACATTCACTGGCTGGAGCATTGGCTTGCGGAGAACATGGCCGAGTAACACCACCACTTCGAAGGGCTTCGGCCCTTCGAACGTCGGACTGTCTGTATGAGCCTTTCTCCCGAACTCCTACTGCATGGGTATTCCATCGGTATTTTCCCGATGGCCGAACACCGCGACGACCCGGATTTGTTCTGGGTCGACCCAAAGTTTCGGGGCATTATCCCTCTGAACGGGTTCCACATATCCCGCAGCCTTGCGCGGCGAATCCGAAACTGCGGTTTCTCAGTTACGATCAATCAGAACTTCTCTGGCGTCGTCGACGGCTGCGCCGATCGCGCAGACACCTGGATCAACGCAGAGCTGAGAAATCTGTATCAACGCCTGCACCAATCCGGCCATGCCCATTCATTAGAAATCTGGGATGGACAGGCACTGGTCGGCGGCGTCTACGGAGTAACCTTGGGTGCTGCGTTCTTCGGAGAAAGCATGTTTTCACGGCGAACGGATGCCTCAAAAATTGCGTTGGCCTATCTGGTTGATCGGCTAAGGCGCACCGGATTTCAGTTATTTGACACGCAATTTCTGACCGCTCATCTGGCGTCATTAGGCGCGATCGAAGTTCCGCGCGCTCAGTACAGACAGGCTTTGGAAGAGGCGATTGAGGCCAGCGCAGACTTCACCGCAGAATTGGATCAGTTGCCGGACGGTGTCATACAGCGGATTACCCAGACATCGTAACGTGAATGATCCAGCGCGTTCAGCGCCGGGGATGTGGCGATCATCCATCCATCAAACAATTGATCTGTCTTGCCTTTTTCCCAAATCGTGAGATAGGCAAAGGCGTCCCCGGTCGGATTATCAGCCGGATAACGGCAATCGCCCAAAGCCACATCCAGTCCAAAAATCGCCTCGGTCTGACCGCTTTGCAATTCGACGTCAACGGTGTGGCCGTTCACCTTGTCCAAACCACGCAGCATCGCGCCCGGGCCGGATTGAACCTTTTGCTGGGCTGCTGCGCCGGTGGATGCAAGCAGCGCTGCTATCAGAAACAGGCGCTTCATTCGCCACCATCCCCAGCCACAAATTTGACCAGCAGCGAAATCAGACTGACCGCACCCTGCGTATCCTCAACCTGATCACCAGGTTCGAAAAAGAAGGGCGATCCACCGGGCATCACTTCGACAAAGTTTCCGCCCAGCAATCCTTCGGATGAGATGACGATCGCGCTGTCGTCGGGCACCAATATTCCATCAGAAATCGAAAACGTTGTATCCGCGCGATACGTGTCGGGGTTCAGCGCAACGCCTGTCACGGTCCCGATCTTGACACCAGCAAGACGAACGTCAGTGCCAACGCCAACACCTTCCAGCGATCTGAATGATGCGCCCAATTCATATCCCGGTCCGCTTTGCGACAGGCCAGTCGATTGGCTGGCATAAACGCCAAATGCCACAGCACAGGCCAACACGGCCCCGCCCACCAGGACTTCGGTTACATTATAGCTCGACATTGCTCGCCTCGCTTATTCTGGGGTCCAAGCCTCGTAGTCCGAACGTTCGACCGGATTGGGTCGGCGCAACGAACCTGCAGGAGCATAGGCCAAAGCCGTACCTGTCAAATTTTCCTGATGTGGTTTTTCCCAGGTTTTATGCTGCAACGGCTTGTCTGTCGGCGGCTCGTCCCAAGTCCGATGCAACCATCCATGCCAGTCAGGGTCGATCCGGCTGGCCTCGGCCTCACCATTAAAAATAACCCAGCGCTTGCTGTCGTCGGCATTACGATAGAAAACATTACCTTCGTTATCTTCGCCAACCTTGGTTCCCTTACGCGCCGTGTAGAGCTGCGTATTCAGAGTGGCCCCATTCCACCAGGTTACGGCTCGCAAAAGATTATTCAGGATTCCCATCGTCTGCCTCCGGTATTTCTGCTCCTGCAGATATGGACCAAAGGCTCGCCAAGGTCCAGTGTCACTAATACCGTAGCCCCTATTCCGGCAAAACTGCGGTCACTTCGATTTCAATGCGATCTTCAGGCGTGATGAGATTGCATTCGGTAACTGTTGCCGCTGGCGGGTTGGCTCCGAATGCCTCAACCAACAAAGGCCAACACAGTTCAAACTCACTCATGTCCGGCAAGTAATAGTTTACACGGACCACATGCGCGAAATCCGTCCCAGCCTCAGCCAGTGCTTTTCCAATTGCATCAAGAGAGGACCTGCACTGACCAACAATATCTTTGGGAATGTCGTCGCCCTGAGCGCAGGTTCCGGCAACAAAGACAAATCCATTCGCCACCACGGCGCGGCAATATCCGACTTTGGCCTCGAATTCCCCGCCTGAAGAAATACGTCTAATTGCCATAGTGCCCTCAAAAGAAAACGGCGCGGAGGAACCGCGCCGAATATGTCAGGAGGCTTTGAACTTACCCGGCCGAAGCAGACTCAGCCGCATCAGCATAGATGATCAGCGGTTGCGAGTCCGAAGACACCGCTTCTTCGTTCACAACAACCTCGGTCACGTTTTTCAGACCCGGAAGTTCGAACATCGTGTCAAGCAGAATGTCTTCCAGAATTGATCGCAGACCACGCGCACCGGTCTTACGCTCAATCGCTTTCTTGGCGATCGCTTTCAGCGCGTCATCGGTGAAGGCCAGCTCTGCGTCTTCAAGTTCGAACAGCCGCTGGTATTGCTTGACCAGAGCGTTCTTGGGCTTGGTCAGGATCGTCACCAGCGCATCTTCGTCCAGGTCTTCCAGCGTTGCCAGAACCGGCAGACGGCCAACAAATTCTGGGATCAAGCCAAATTTCAGCAGATCTTCGGGCTCCAGATCCTTGAAGATTTCACCGACGCCACGCTCATCATTGTCGCGAACGTCAGCGCCAAAGCCCATCGCCGAGCCCTTGCCGCGCTGTGCGATGATCTTGTCCAAACCGGCAAACGCACCGCCGCAGATGAACAGGATATTCGTGGTGTCCACCTGCAGGAATTCCTGCTGCGGATGCTTGCGGCCGCCCTGTGGCGGCACGCTGGCCACGGTGCCTTCCATCAGTTTCAGCAGCGCCTGCTGCACGCCCTCGCCCGATACGTCACGGGTGATCGAGGGGTTCTCGGATTTGCGCGTGATCTTGTCGACCTCGTCAATATAGACAATGCCGCGCTGCGCACGCTCGACATTATACTCCGACGCCTGCAGCAGTTTGAGGATGATATTCTCGACATCCTCACCCACATAACCGGCTTCGGTCAGCGTGGTTGCATCCGCCATGGTGAACGGCACGTCCAGAATCCGCGCTAAGGTCTGCGCCAGCAGCGTCTTGCCGCAACCGGTGGGACCTATCAACAGAATGTTGGACTTGGCCAATTCGATGTCGCCGCCAGCTTTCTGGGCGTGGTTCAGGCGTTTGTAGTGGTTGTGCACCGCCACCGACAGAACCCGCTTGGCCGTCGCCTGGCCGATCACGTAATCGTCCAGAACCTCGCAAATATCCTTGGGCGTCGGTACCCCATCCGTGGATTTCAGACCGCTGGCCTTGGTTTCCTCGCGGATGATGTCCATGCACAGCTCGACGCATTCATCACAGATGAAAACTGTGGGGCCGGCAATCAGCTTGCGCACCTCATGCTGGCTCTTGCCACAGAAGCTACAGTAGAGCGTGTTCTTGCCGTCACCGCCTGAATTCGTCGCCATGTTCTACCTTTCGGGCTTCGTCCCTGCGACCCGCTTTGGGCCGCTCTTGCCTGCAGCTTAGGCCACCGCCGGGGCCGCTACAATGTCAAAAATGTACCCCGCGCCCTTAACGCGGGGACTATTTTTTAGGCCTCATCGCCATCCATTTTGGCGCGATTTTCGACGATTTCGTCGATATGACCCCAGTCTTTCGCCTCTTCCGGGCTCATGAAGTTGTCGCGATCCAAGGCTTTTTCAACCGCCTTTTTCGTCTGCCCGGTGTGGCGCACGTATATATCATACAGGCGATCCTTGAGTTTTTGCGTCTCGGCCGCGTGAATCATGATATCACTCGCCTGACCCTGATAACCGCCACTGGGTTGGTGAACCATGATCCGGCTGTTTGGTAGTGAAAAGCGCATCCCCTTCTCGCCACCAGCCAGCAAAACAGACCCCATCGAGGCCGCCTGACCGATCACCAAAGTCGAACATTTCGGCTTGATATACTGCATTGTGTCGTAAATCGACAATCCGCTGGTCACAACACCGCCAGGTGAGTTGATGTAGATCGAGATTTCCTTGTTCGGGTTTTCAGCCTCAAGATGCAACAATTGCGCCACGACCAGATGGCTCATCCCGTCGTGGATCGGGCCATTGATGAAAATGATCCGCTCTTTCAGAAGGCGCGAGAAAATGTCATATGCGCGTTCGCCACGGCTGGTCTGCTCAACAACCATCGGGACGAGCGTATTCATATAGGTATCAACGGGATCGAACATTAGGAACCTGCCTGTCTTGCTATGGATCGGGATACTACCCGAAGAAACATTACCCGAGTCTTAGTGTCGGCACCGGGGGGCTGCAAGGGGGGCTGAATACTTATGCCGTGAACGCGGCGTTTCCCCCACCAAGCGCACTTCGCAACTGTCCGGTTCCCAGGCATGACCTGAACCTTGAAAGCCGCGACCCGTCATGCGGGCAGGCTGAGTTTTTCTCATCACGTCATTTTGATTCTTACATATAGAAATTCGTCGCCAAAATAGATAAAGCGTCCGCTCTTGGCGGCGATATGGAACCCGCCAACCACGCGCATGCCCGGCCCAAAAGGAAAACGCATATGGCACTATCAGAGCTTTCACAGGATTCATTTTCTGAAAACCTCGAGCGCGTTGCAGGAAACGCCGCACGCGCATCCAACTTTCTGAAGGCGATCAGCCATGAAGGGCGGCTTTTGATCCTGTGTCATCTGGTGTCGGGTGAAAAATCGGTTACGCAACTAGAGGAACTGCTATCCGCCCGCCAAGCGGCGGTCTCGCAGCAATTGTCGCGCCTGCGCCTTGAAGGGTTGGTAACGCCCCGCCGCGAAGGGAAAGCTATTTTCTACCGTTTGGCAGATGACCGTCCCCGCCGCATGTTGGAAGTTGTCTACGAGATTTTCTGCCGCGAAGAGACTGCCTGACGCAGTCGCACGCCCCGGGCGTTTTGATACATCCATTCAACCGGCGCAAGAATCTCGACCTCTGTTAATCGGCAGTTCGAACGCGGTTCATGGGTTGCTGGGTTTCCTTTTGACCAGCACCTCTGACCCGCTTCGGGGACCGCCTGTTTCGACATGCCGAATTCTCGACTACCCGCCGGTTTCGCGTCGGCTTGAGCGGCTCATCAACCGTCAGCAAAACGCTGGTTTCAACATTGGAAAACTGCTACGCACGTCGACATAAACACCTATGGAGAAAGCAATGATCCGCACAATTCTGCTTGGATTGACCTTGTTTGCACTGACTGCCTGCGAAACGGCAAAAGGCGTTGGACGCGATATTGAAAAAGCGGGCGATGCGATTTCGGATACGGCCAGCGACGTACAGCAAGCCCTTTGACCGCAACCCTTATGTTGCGCAAAGGCGACACGCACCCCCTACATATGGTTGATTATCTGAGCCTTCCGCGTTATCGTTGCCTTACAGGTGCATAGACGCGGCATTGCATTTCTGACACGACTTCGGGGTTCTTGCACAATAGCAAGAACCCCAATCCCATCATAAAGGGGGATAGAGTGGCAGCCTGTAAAATCCCGGGAACCGGCAAAAGGAAAAGGCGTCAGGTGCGCAGACGCGGTCTTTGCATGTGCCCGAACGGACACCCCTGACGCCTTGCCGGGTCGACACGCCCGAGGGACGCCCCGATCCAGTTGTCACAACCCAGTCAAGAGCCGCGACTGCTGCTTGGCGCCTGCGGACGCCTTACAGCACGCATTGACCTTCTGAGAAGTTGATCAAACGATCCGAGCCTCGGCTCAACTCGATCAATCACCTACCGGTAAGCCTCTGAGAACGCTGGTATATCCTAAGATTTACCACCTTTCACTCAGACCCCTTGGCCTTTGCGTCCCGCCGTGGCCCCTAAGAACCGCTGCGGTAAGGCGACTGTTACATTCAGACCGTAACCCGACAAGAAAATAGCACTGCAGCATGAAAATTAGCCGTGGATAACGTGTTGATATCCGCAGGGAGCGTTTTGTGGACAACTCCAGAAAACGCGCCCAGACGTAGGTTTGATCAAGGAAAAGTCCAGACTTTAGGAAGCGCCCGAATTTGCGGCTGTTTCTGCATGTGCAAACATCTGGAAACGTGAAAGTGGAGCGGGAAGTTCAACTTTCGGACGCGCGATCCGTCGAATCGACACCTGCGGATTCGCCTCAAATGGGGAGCCACACAAAAGGCACCGGGGCCGGGCGACACTTCTGCAACCGTCTGCGATGCTGCGCTGAAGCTCACCAGATCCGATTAACCCAAACCAAGAAACGCCGCATTCCAGCATGGATTGAACCGAACCCTGCCGCTGACGGAGGAATTGCCGCCCGACCCGTCTCCTCCCTGTGGAGACATTGGTTCCATTTTTGAGAAGCGTCCGGCCCGGTCGGAGTTACTTATTACGTACTGCAAACAATCGCAGCCAGTACCCCCTACAGCCCAACCGGGCCGGAAACGCTTCAGTTCACCTGACGTTCCAGAACGGTGCTGTAGGTCGTTCCGTTTCTCAGGCTACGGAAATCCGCAAAGATCTTTCCGTCTTCATACCGGGCGTCGATCAGCGCATTTGCACCAATCACCATGGGTGAGGTTTCGACAATCCCGATCTTGCCGGATCCATCCAGGCTTATTGTCCCGGTGGCCTCGTTCTGGTTCCAGTCCGTGTCACCGTCCCGGCGCCACAGGCTCGGCCCCCAAAAGACGTTGTCTTCCTGCACCTGAACATCCAGCATCCATTCGGCCTTGTTGAACCGCGGCTCAGTCCCGCGCTGCATATGCGTGGGTTGTACGGTCGTATAGGTCCCCACCCACGTGCCGCGCAGATCGGGCGTGGTATCGGCCATCGCAGCCGTTCCAAGGGTGAGTGTCGTGGCCAAAGCGGCTGCTCCGGCAGTCATATATCTGGTCATGGGCTCTCCTCCCAAAGGTCTGGGCCGTTTCCGGCCTGCTGAACAGATTGGATGAGAGAGGGCCGGTTGCAACTAACCTAAGGGAAACTTCATGAAGGGTTTAGGTGACGCTTACCTGCCACGCAGCGCAAAGGGCGCTCTTACCAAAGCGCTCTTTCCTAAGCACCTGTTAAAAATAGTGATTCAGTTCAGCTCAAAGCTACCCGAAATCGTATTGACGAATTTCTGCGTGTCCGGATCGGTAAAGGACGAGAACGTGCCGCCCCCCGTGGCGTTGGCCCAACCGCCCGTGCCGCCGGATACCGACCAGTCGCCGGTCAATGCGCCGTCCGAACCGATCCCCGTGGCGGTCCAGCTCATCACTGCCTTGTCGCCGGAGGTTGTGTCAAAGACGCAATTGCCCGCGCCCGACACCTCGGCCCCATTAATCAGCATCGAACCAAAACACGACCCCGTCGCCCCTTCCAACGGGTGACCGGCGGAAACCTCGAAACTGTCATAGTCGGTCTGAGATTTGATCACCGCATGCCCGTCCGAGATGCCGAAGACCTGGTTCGAACTGACGCCCGACCCCTTGCCGGCGGCGTCATAGCTTTCGGCCATAGCAAATGTGCTGGACAGGCCGATGGCTAGGGCTGTGACTGCGGTCGCTGTTAAGAACTTGTGCATAATAACCTCTCATTTCTGAGGGTCTTGCGTTGCAAGCATATAATCAAAAAGGCCGCCTGAACGCGGTCCCCCTGGGACGGAGGATAACACATTCCGATCTTTGCGTCTAAACCGGGCCTTAGCCTTCCAGCCTGCGCGCCACCATGAACGAGGCAGGGAAGGCCGCAACAAAGCCCGCAACCGCAGCGATCAACATGGCCGTCCACGAGACATAGCCCAAGACCAAAACCGCAATCACAGCGAACCCGGCAAGGGTGGAGCCAAGAAAAATGTGAAGGATCAGCGTCAGCGGTGACATAGAGGCCTCGTGTGTTCTGAGTGTTTTGCCGGAGACTAGAACTGAAGTTGAGGGTGGTCCTTGATCTGGGTCAGGATGCGCAACCCGATCAGGCCCATGCTAGTACCGTTCCAACCAAGACAAGGCCGATCCCCGCAACCTCGCGGTGCGAAAAATTCTCGCCGAACAGAAAGTAGGATGCGATGGCGATCAGAATAACCTCGCCCCCGAGAATGCCGGTATAGATAATACCCAACCGCTCCTCGCGCAGGGCGGCAAGCTCTAGCGTTGCGGCTGCCAGCAGGGTTGCCACGATTAACAGGCTGAGGCCGATCCCGGGGATTTTCCACCAGAACTTCATCGCGATCATGGCTGCGGAATAGAGTCCTGCTGATCCGAATGCGATGAGAGGGACGAGCGATGTTGACATAGAGGCCTCCTCCTGAGGTTGCCATTAGGTCAATTATTGCAGATTGGAGGTTTTGCGGCTGTGAGATTGGTCACAGTTTCGACTCGCACACTCGGTTCTCCTCGTGTGTTTATTGAGATCCCAATCTTGCATTGAATGGCTGATCCGTAAAAAATTTACACATTCAAATGTGACGTGGAGAATGGAAACAATGACATCTTTTTTCGAAATCGGTAGAACCGGAGTACGAATTCCACGAATTGGTTTTGGATCAACCGGAATCGGCAGCATTCCTCAGATTTACGGTTATGAAGTTGATGAGAACAGGGCGCGAGAAACCTTGCGCACAATATTTGCACGCCCCGACGGGTTTATCGACACCGCTCGCGGCTATGCCATGGGCCGCAGTGAGGAACGCATTGGGAGCGTAATACGCGAACTCGGCGGCCTGCCAGAGGGTCGCGTACTATCTACAAAAATCGACCGTAACATGGAGACAAACGTGTTTGACGCTGCCCAAGCAAGGCGGTCCCTCGAACAAAGCCTGAAGGCGCTTGGCGTAGACAGCGTCGATATCCTTCACTTGCATGATCCAGAATACGCTGAGGACGTGTCGGAGATCACCCGCAGCGGAGGGGCGCTGGACGAATTGTTCAAAATCAAAGAGGAGGGCCTCGCAACGGCCGTCGGTTTGGCCGGCGGGCGGCTGGACGTCTTGGTGCCTATGCTACGCGACTGGGACTTCGACGTGGTAATGACGCACAATCGGCACACGCTTGTAAACGTGAATGCATCGCCCTTAATCGAACTAGCCGCCTCTAAGGGCATCACTGTGTTAAATGCCGCGCCCTACGCGGGAGGAATTCTGGCAAGAGGCAGCGCAGTCCACAGCTTCTACGTTTATCAAACAGCAACAGAAGAAACGCTCGCCCCAGTGCGCGCTGTCGAGGATATCTGCGCACGCCATGACGTTCCCATGGGCGCGCTGGCGCTACAGTTTTCACTGCAAGACGAAAACATTGCCTCTACAGTGTGCGGGGTGACTTGGCCGCAGCACGTGAACCAGACATTTGAATGGGCGGATTGGGACATTCCAGAGACAGCCTGGACCGAACTCGCTGACCTAGGGAAATCGGACGCCGATCCAGAAACCTCATAGAAGCGGTCAATCCGAAGTCGAAAAAATGGACAGCCTTAGCTGTCCATTTTGAGTGCCGAAATAAACGCCTCCTGCGGGATATCCACCTTCCCGAACTGGCGCATCTTTTTCTTACCCGCCTTCTGCTTGTCCAGCAGTTTGCGTTTCCGCGTGGCGTCGCCGCCATAACACTTCGCGGTCACGTCCTTGCGCAGCGCCGAGAGGGTCTCGCGGGCGATGACCTTGCCTCCGATGGCGGCCTGGATCGGGATTTTGAACATGTGGCGCGGGATCAGATCCTTGAGCTTTTCGCACATCGCCCGGCCCCGCATCTCGGCCCGGTCGCGGTGAACCATGGTCGACAACGCGTCGACAGGTTCGTCATTCACCAGCACCGACATTTTGACCAGATTATCCTCGGTATAGCCGGTCATCTGGTAGTCGAACGAAGCGTATCCTTTTGTTACCGATTTCAGGCGATCATAGAAGTCGAACACAACTTCATTGAGGGGCAGGTCATACACAACCATCGCGCGTGACCCGGCATAGGTCAGGTCCAACTGAATGCCGCGACGGTCCTGACACAGTTTCAGCACGTCGCCCAGGTATTCGTCGGGAACCAGAATGGTCGCCTTGATGCGCGGTTCCTCGATATGGTCGACCTTGGACGGATCGGGCATGTCGGCGGGGTTGTGCAGTTCGATCATTTCGCCGTCTTTCATGTAGACGTGATAGATCACCGACGGTGCGGTGGTGATGAGCTCGATATCATATTCGCGTTCGATCCGGTCGCGGATGACCTCAAGATGCAGAAGGCCGAGGAAGCCGCAGCGGAAGCCAAAGCCCAGCGCAGCCGAGGTTTCCATTTCGAACGAGAACGACGCGTCGTTCAGCGCCAGCTTGTCGATCGCATCGCGCAGGTCTTCAAATTCGGCCGAGTCCACGGGGAAGAGGCCACAGAACACCACCGGTTGCGCGGGTTTGAAGCCGTCCAGAGCGTCCTCGGTCCCGTTGCGGTCATTGGTGATTGTGTCACCGACGCGGGTGTCGCGGACCTGTTTGATGGACGCGGTGAGAAAGCCGATCTCACCGGGGCCGAGGCTGTCGACCATCTCCATCTCAGGCCGGAAGACGCCAACGCGGTCCACATGGTGCAGTGTGCCGTTCGACATGAACTTGACCCGCATTCCCTTTTTCAGCGTGCCGTCCATGATGCGGACCAGAACGATGACGCCCAGATAGGCGTCGTACCACGAATCCACCAGCATCGCCTTAAGCGGCGCGTCCAGATTGCCCTGCGGTGCGGGTAGTTGCTGCACGATGGCCTCAAGCGTTTCGTGGATGCCCTGCCCCGTCTTGGCCGAAACCTGGATGGCGTCGGTCGCGTCAATGCCGATCACATCCTCGATCTGCTCGGCTACGCGGTCACAATCGGAGGCGGGCAGATCGATCTTGTTCAGCACCGGCACGATCTCATGATCAGCGTCGATGGCCTGATACACATTCGCCAGCGTCTGTGCCTCGACCCCTTGGGTCGAGTCCACAACCAGCAGAGAGCCTTCGACCGCGCGCATGGACCGGCTGACCTCATAGGCAAAGTCCACGTGGCCGGGTGTGTCGATCAGGTTCAGCACGTATTGCTCGCCATTGTCGGCGGTATAGTCGATGCGCACCGTGTTGGCCTTGATGGTGATGCCACGTTCCCGCTCGATATCCATGCTGTCAAGCAGCTGTTCTTTCATGTCGCGGTCCTTGACTGTTCCGGTCTCTTGGATGAGCCGGTCAGCAAGGGTGGATTTGCCATGGTCGATATGCGCGACGATGGAGAAATTGCGGATATGAGCGAGGTCTGTCATAGCGTCGGGATATGGTTCGAAAATGGGCGCTGGTCAAGGTGGGACAAAGCCGCCTGCGATCCTTATTTCCTTGGAATAACCTGTCGGGTCGCGCGCAGCCACGCGTGGCCCTAATTTGGCCATTCTTTTCGCAATAATTAAGGAAATCACATTTCTGCATCGTGAGATTGATCCCGAATCCACTTTGATTCATACTCACGCGCATACCGAGAGGGGCGCAAGACCCCTCCGGGCAGGCAAAAACGAGGCTCGAGTATGAAACAGTTCCTCTTGATCGCAATATGGGCCGCGTCGCTGATGGCGGTGGCTCCGGTGGCAGATGCGGCTCAGATCAAACAGGCATGTCTGGCGTCCGACCGTTCGGCTGCCACACGAGACCGGTGCAGTTGCATTCAGCGCGTGGCCAATCAGGCCCTTACACGCAGCGACCAGAAAACCGTCGCCAAGTGGTTCACCGACCCACACCAAGCGCAAGAGCTAAAGATGTCTCAGACTGCGCGGGACGATGCCCTGTGGGACAGATATCGGGCCTTTGGCCAAATGGCTCAGGCGATTTGCAGCTAAGCCAGCCCTACGCCTTGACCTGACACGCCCTGCGCCCCAGAAAAGGCGCAGCGAAAGGTGTACTCTATGGTTATGAAAGGGCTTACCCTGCGCGGCCTCGAAGTGTTCGAAGCGCTGGCGCGGACAGGTTCGGTAGCTCAGGCTGCCGAGATTACAGGCCTCAGCCAGCCATCGGTCTCGCAACAATTGCGCAATCTGGAAAATGCATTAGGCACCGAACTGGTCGACCATGGACGTCGCCCTATGCGGCTGACGCAGGCCGGGCGCAGTTTCCTGACCCGAACCGAGGCCATTCTGGCCGAACTCCAGATGGCCCAGAGCGAACTGACAGTGATGGACCTTGGCCATCTGACCACGTTGTCCATCGGGTTGATCGACGACTTCGACAACGACCTGACGCCGCGGTTGGCAACGTTACTGGCTGACAGCCTGACCCGGTCAAAGTTCAAACTGATCACGCTGCCCAGCCTTGACCTGTTTGCGGACCTCGAGGCCCAGCGCCTGCACATGGCCGTATCCGCACATTCCGGTGAGGTGCTTGAAGGCGTTGTGGAATACCCGTTGGTTCAGGACCCATTTATTCTTGTGACCCCCAAAGGGGCCTCAAACGCGATGCAGGACCTGCCCTTTTTGCGCTATGCGCGGGAACAGTTGATAAGCCGCCAGATTGAAGCGCACATGTCCCGGCAGCAGCTTGAATTTGAGGAACGGTTTGAAATCGGATCTCACCTTGCACTGATGGCGATGGTTGCGCGCGGATTGGGCTGGGCGATAACGACCCCGCTGGGGTACATGCGTGCGGCACGTTTCCACGACGGGCTCGAAGCACATCCGGCCCCGTTCGGGGAATACGCGCGCATGATCTCACTGTTCACCCGCACCGACTGGTCCGATCAGGTGCCGCAAGAGGTCGCTGGCATGATGCGCCGCCTCATGCGCACTCAGATCGTCGATCCAACCTTGGAGCAATTGCCATGGCTCAGTGACCGGCTCAAGGTCATGGGTTAACCGCCCAAGTACTCATTCAAGCCATCAACGGCGGCCTCTATCAAGTCCAACGCACCGTCGAAATCGCGCGTGTAATACGGGTCGGGCACGTGATCGGCCCCCAAGTGGGGTGCGAAATCGGTTAGCAGGCGCACGGGGGTGTCGTTTCCTTCAGGGCGCAGGTCCTCAATATCCGCGATGTTATTCGCATCCATTCCGATAATCAGGTCGAACCTGCGGAAATCCTCGGCTGCAAACTGACGGGCGCGCAGATTGCTTAAGGCGATCCCACGCGCAAGGGCGGCCTCTTGCATCGGGCCGTAAGGTGGATTGCCAACATGCCAGCCCGCCGTCCCGGCACTGTCGCTGGAGTGGTGCGGCGCACGCGCCCGAAAAACGCCCTCGGCGGCTGGGGAACGGCAGATATTGCCTAGGCAGACAAACAGGATACGGTGGCTCATAGGCCAAGGTGTAGCGCGAGGGACAAAGATGGAAAAGATCGTCATTCTCACTGGGGCCGGGATTTCTGCGGAAAGCGGACTGGGCACGTTTCGCGACGAAGGGGGCTTGTGGTCACAATACCGGATCGAAGACGTGGCAACACCAGAAGGGTTTGCCCGCGATCCTGCACTGGTGCAGGGGTTCTACAATGCCCGACGCGCGCAGGCGGCAAAAGCGGAACCGAACCTAGCCCATCGCGCGCTTGCACGCCTTCAGCGCGATTGGCCGGGCGAAGTCGTGATCGTAACCCAGAACGTCGACGGCTTGCACGAAGCGGGTGGAGCTCAGGATGTAATCCATATGCACGGTATACTCGCCGGCGCGCTCTGTGCTGCGTGCGGCCATCGCTGGACCGCGCCGCCAGAGATGTCCGTGGGTGAACCCTGCCCAGCTTGCGCCGCCCTCAACGCACGGCCGGACGTGGTATGGTTCGGTGAAATGCCCTACCACATGGACACGATTTACGACCACCTGGCCGGGGCTTCGTTCTTTGCATCCATTGGTACTTCGGGCCAGGTCTACCCCGCCGCCGCGTTCGTGCACGAAGCCGCCATGTCCGGGGCGCGCACCGTTGAGCTTAACCTTGAGCCGTCGACCGGGGCGTCCAGCTTCGATGATGTGATACTTGGCCCGGCGTCAGAAACCGTGCCTCGCTGGGTGGACGACCTGCTGGGGCCACGATAACCGGCAGACAAGAGCCCGAATTATCGTTAACATTTAAGGAGTAACCATTCTCAAAGGGGCTCCCATGACCGATCCCAATACCCAACAAGGCGAAATTCTGGACGATCAGGGACCGGATGGCCGAGACGCGCTTGGCGATCAATTGGCAGACCTGTGGTGGACCTTCCTGCTGCGCGGCATTCTGGCCGGGGTGCTTGGTATCGCCGCGTTGTTCTGGCCTACGGGCAGCATCTCGCTCCTGCTCAGACTGGCTGGGCTCTTGCTGGTATTCGACGGCGGCCTGACCTTGCTGGGCTTCGGGCGGCGCGGCCTGATCGGAGGCGTCGGCATCGGCGCCCTACTGATCGGCCTCATTCTGTTGATCTGGCCCGAGGGTGTCGCCCGCCTGACCTTCTTCCTGCTGGGCGCATGGGCGTTGATCGTTGGAGTGGGCTCGGTTATGGCCTGGCGTCAGATGCCCGACCAGAACCCGGACGCAGCCACGGTGCGCAACTCGGGAATTGTGGCGCTGGTTATCGGACTGGTGCTGTTGTTCTGGCCCGGCAGCGGAATGGTCGCGCTAGGTTGGGCAATCGCCTTTTCGGCGCTGGCCTTCTCGGTCGTCATGTTTTTTCTCGCCGCGCGCTTCAAACGGGCCCATGATCGCATCGCAATGCGCGTCGTGAACCGCTGAAGCACAACGCAAACAGGCCGGGGAGTTACCCGGCCTGACGCATTGATGACGGCCGCATCGCGGCCCGAAGACAGGCGTAGCCTTAGTGGTTGTGTGACCCGTGGTCGCCTTTGCGCTCCAGGTCGACTGGGATGTCGACGACGATCTCACCAGCATTTTCAAAAACCAGCGTGACCGGCACAGTTGCACCTTGTTCGAACGGCGCCGAAATCCCCATAAACATGACGTGATCGCCACCACGCTTCAGCATGTGAGTTTCTCCGGCCGGGATGACGAACCCCTCTTCGACATGGAGCATCTTGGCCACACCGTTGGCATCAACCTGATGAGTGTGCAGCTCGACCCGTGCCGCAACATCCGATTCGGCTGCGATCAAACGGTCGTCGGTCTCACCAGAGTTCTGGATCATCATGAAAGCAGCACCCGCCTTTGCGGACTTGCCTGACGAACGCGCATAGGCGTCCTCGACGGTGATGCTATCCTGTGCCCAGGCGGCGGTTGTAAGAGTAACGGCGGCAACGGTGGCCAGCAGTTTGTAGGTGAAGGACATAAAGCCTCTCCTGATTTGAGTTCTTGATAAATTGGAAAACAGTATCAAGCCAAACTAGGAGGCGCGCGCGCCGATTGTGAGGCAACCGACGGCGTGATGAGGTCACCCACGCCACGCTTCAACCTCGGCTGGGGTTGTTTCGGCGCGTCGGGAATCGCAGCCTCCGCCATGGAAAGAGCGCCCAACACGGTCAAAGCAAAGTCAGGGCAGAAATGCGGGGCCTGCGTCGGTTGCCCTTCGGCATCGACATAGACAACCACCGGACCGCTTCCGGTGCACAGCACCATTTGACCGACCGCAGCATCGACCCCGCGCGAAACTGCAAAACCCTGCCCCGTCAAAATAACGAGCAGCGAAAGCGCAAAGGGCAGAATTCTGGTCAGAGCGGGTTTCATTCTGCCTAGGGTATAGGCCAGAGACAATTCCGGCTTCAAGCGCATTCAGACGCTTGAAGCCTTGGGATCCTAGGAAAGTGTCAGCGGTCTAATTCCGGGCGTTTGACGGACCCTTTGGTCAGACTCGTATGCAGCCGGTTCACCTGACGTTGCATCCGAAAGCATGTCCCAAAGGTCTTGCCGAAAAATGCGGCCAACACTGAGAAAGAATCGAAAGATTTAAAAGACATGAGGGCAAACTCCGCCAAAAATATGCATAAACATATTCCGCTCAGAATTCGCTGTATGTGATCAAAGTTACGTTTCAGGGGTCAATTGCGCCGAAATCGTGAACATTCTTAATTCAGGCAAAAGCAAAGGCCCTGCACCAGATGGGTACAGGGCCTGAAATTCGCAGTAAAAAAGGTTTAGGCCGAAGCTTGTGCCTTGGCGATTTCCTTTTTCACTTTCAGTGCGTTCGCGGACAGTTCTTCGTCCTTGGCTTTGGCCAGGAACGCGTCCAGACCACCGCGGTGATCAACCGAACGCAGAGCAGCAGCAGAAATGCGCAGCTTGACGCCACGGCCCAGAGTCTCGGACTGCAGGGTAACGTCGTTCAGGTTGGGCAGAAAACGACGACGAGTTCTGTTTTTGGCGTGGCTGACATTGTTGCCAGTCATCGGGCCTTTTCCGGTCAGTTCGCAACGGCGCGACATGGTTTCTTCCTTTGTTTCTGGAGGCCGGGCATACTGCCCTCGGCCAAATCACAAGGGGCGCAACCCGAAGTCGCGCCCGAAAACTGGTTGGATGCGTGTAGTGGGAATCGCCGGAAGGGTCAAGACAGGCCAGCAGAATTCTTTGACTTTACCTGTCACCCCTTCAGGCCAGCGTTGTCAGCATCTGTTCCGCCGCCGCCGCAGGGCTTATCCGGCCGTGTGAAACTTCGGTGCTCAGACGTTCCATCTCGGCCCGCGCCGGCGCAGTCGACAGCCGCGACAGAAGCGCCGAACGCACTTCCTGCTCGAACCAATACTGCGCCTGCACCGCCCGGTTCCTTTCCCAATGACCCGAGTCGCGACGCCATTGGGTCAGGGATTGAATTTCGGACCACGCATCTTCCAACCCGTGTTCCTCGACCGCAGAAACCGTCATGGCCTTGGGAAACCCTTCGGGATCCTGCGGGCGCTTGCGCAGTAGACGTAGGGCACCGGCGTAGTCAGCGCAGGTGCGCGTGGCAGTCGCCTTGAGATCGCCATCCGCCTTGTTCACCAGGATCATATCCGCCATTTCCATGATACCGCGCTTGACGCCCTGCAACTCATCACCGCCCGCAGGCGCGAGCAGCAGCAGGAACAGGTCGGACAGTTCGGACACAACGGTTTCCGATTGCCCCACGCCTACGGTTTCGATCAGCACAACGTCAAACCCAGCCGCTTCGCACAATGCGATTGCCTCACGTGTGCGACGGGCCACGCCGCCAAGATGCGACTGGCTGGGCGATGGACGGATGAAGGCGGCGCGCTCACGGCTCAGACGCTCCATCCGGGTCTTGTCGCCCAGAATTGAGCCGCCCGATCGGGCAGAGCTGGGATCAACAGCCAGAACCGCGACGCGAAGCCCTAAACCGATCAGCATCATGCCAAAGCTCTCGATAAAGGTGGATTTGCCCACCCCCGGTGTCCCTGACAATCCGATCCGCAGCGCCTGCCTCTCCAACCCCGCCAACTGAGCCAGCAATTCCGTCGCCTGCGCCCGATGATCGGCGCGGCCACTTTCAACCAGCGTAATGGCACGGGCCAAAGCACGCCTGTCTCCGTTCAAAATCCTGTCTGCCAGGCCGTCTATTTCCATTTTGACCCCAATCTTTTGCGGCAGGTCTACTTGCCGCCCCGAAGGGGTGTTTGTCCAGACCATAGGGATCGAGAAATGCACCCACGGCCAGCTATTCGCGCTAGGGTGTTGCGGCCTGTCCTCTGTTGGCGTCTGCGAAAACCGTGATCCCCGTTGATGCACACCTCTGGCCATGTTCCCGCAGGGCGGAACTGGACGTTGGGGGACCATTCGCGGATAAAGCCACCATGACACGCCTGCCTATCGACGACGCTATTCCCGATCTTATCGAAGCTTTGAAAGCTTCGGGCCGCGCTGTGCTTCAGGCCCCTCCGGGTGCGGGTAAGACAACTCGGGTGCCGTTAGCGATACTGGATGCCGGGCTGTGTGACGGTCGGATTGTCATGCTTGAGCCGCGCAGACTGGCGGCGCGCGCAGCCGCTGAACGCATGACGGAAACTCTTGGTCAACGCGCTGGCGAAACGGTCGGATACCGCGTACGTGGCGAAACAAAAGTGTCCAAGACCACCCGGATCGAGGTTGTGACCGAAGGGATTCTGACGCGTATGCTGCAATCCGAGCCCGATCTTCCCGGCGTGGGCGCGGTTATCTTCGATGAATTTCACGAAAGATCACTGAACGCGGACCTTGGACTTGCCTTATGTCTTGAAGTAACGGGGGCGCTCAGGGATGACCTTATCCTTCTGGCCATGTCTGCGACATTGGATGCCGAACCGGTAGGACGCCTGATGGATGCCCCGCTGGTCACCTCCGAAGGCCGCAGCTTTCCCGTTGAAACGCGTTGGCTTGACTATCCGTTGGGAACACAGGCGCGACGGCTGGACGCATTAGTGGATCTGGTCACTCAGGCCGAACGGGAAACCGATGGTGGAATGCTGGTTTTCCTGCCCGGCGAAGGTGAAATTCGCCGCGCCGAGGCCGCGTTGACCCGTCGCTTGCCCAAGGACTGCATGATCAGGCCGCTTTTTGGGTCTATGCCTTTCGCGGAACAGCGCAAGGCGATCGCTCCGGTTGATAGCGGCCGCAAAGTGGTATTGGCCACGTCGATTGCCGAAACATCGCTGACCATCCCCGATATTCGGGTGGTCGTCGATATGGGACAGGCGCGGCGGGCAAGGTTCGACCCGGGCTCGGGCATGTCCCGCCTCGTGACGGAACGCGTCACACGCGCCGAAGCGACACAACGCGCAGGTCGCGCCGGGCGGGTGGCCAAAGGTGTTTGCTATCGCCTTTGGTCCAAAGGGGAAGAAGGGGCGCTGGCCGCCAACCCCCCGGCCGAGATCGAAGCCGCCGACCTGACCGGGCTGACCTTGGAGTTGGCCCTTTGGGGTGCTTCGCCCAGTGATCTGGCCTTTCTGACCCCTCCGCCCGACGGAGCGATGGCCGAAGCACGAAACCTGCTGCAAATGCTGGGCGCGCTCGACAGCAACGGCCGGATTACCGATCACGGACGAGCTTTGGCGGCGCTGCCTTTGCATCCGCGCCTTGGGCACATGCTGGTACAGGCTGGACCCGATGCAGCAATTCTGGCGGCGCTGACGGCAGAACGTGACCCACTTAAAGGCGCTCCGGCGGATATCCTGCTGCGGCTAGAGGCGTTGCGGGACATTCGGGCCTTTCAACGCAATCGGGTCTGGCAGGTGAACACAGGCGCGGTGGACCGGATCAAGGCCGAGGCCAAGCGGCTGAGGGACCGGGGCAGTCGTTCGGACCTAAGCCCCGCATCCATGGCCGCGCTTGCATATCCCGACAGGATCGGACAGCGGCGAAAGGGTGATGTGCCACGCTATGTCCTGTCCGGCGGCAAAGGGGTCGTGCTGGGCGGTGAAGATACGCTGGCAGCCGCCCAGTATCTTGTGGTCACCGACACCGATGGAAATCCGCGAGAAGCGCGTGTACGCATGGCCGCCCAAATTACCGAGCGGGAAATCCGCGACCTGTTTGCGGATCAGATCGATTGGGTCGAAACGTGTGATTGGTCGAAACGCGACCGGCGGGTCATCGCCCGACGACAAGAACGGTTTGGCGCAATCACTCTGGAGGACCGGATATGGAAAGAGGCCCCGTCCGATGCCGTCGCCCACGCCATGCTAGATGGCGTGCGAGACCTCGGGTTGGTCCTGAACGGCGCCGCCGCGCGTCTGGCGGCGCGCGTGGAACTGGTTCGGGCCGAAGGGGTGGACCTGCCGGACTTCTCGACTCAGGGCCTGATGGACACAGTGGAAGACTGGTTGCTGCCCATGCTTGAGGGAGTGCGCAATGCTGAAGACTGGAAACGGTTCGATCTGCTGCCCGCGCTTCGCTCTCGTCTGGATTGGGGACAGACGCAAGAATTGGATCGCCGCGCGCCCGGCTCTTTTGAAACACCGCTCGGGCGTAAGGTTCCCATCGACTATGGCGGCGCGGTCCCCGAAATCTCGGTACGTTTGCAGGAATTGTTTGGCGTCACGCGTCACCCGATTGTCGGGGGTGAAGCGTTGAAGATCACCCTGCTGTCTCCGGCGCAGCGACCGATACAGATCACGCGCGATCTGCCGGGGTTTTGGGCGGGATCCTATGCCGATGTGCGCAAGGACATGCGCGCGCAATACCCCAAACACCCTTGGCCCGAAGACCCAACGCAGGCCGACCCCACGTTGCGGGCGAAACGGCGCAGCTAGAACGCTGTTCGGCAAATACTCACCTTTCCCGCTAGAAATTGCAGCCCTTCGGCAGCAATCAGCGCCGAGATGACGCAGGGTAAAGATAGGTGCATTGAAGATATTCCATTCCGTTGTTATGTGACACACGCACATGTTTCACCCACTCAAGTAAGCCTGTTTTGACAAAATGGTTGCGAAATATCTGGGAAGAGGTCGCCAGACCTTTGTTCCTGCGCCCCCGCCGGGTGCAGTTCGCCGCCCTTTGCCTGAGAAAAACGCAAAACGGGCCCGAAGTTTTGTTGATCACCAGCCGCGATACGGGCCGATGGGTCATTCCCAAGGGCTGGCCCATGGACGGTTTGGACGGCGCGGAAACAGCCCGGCAAGAAGCATGGGAAGAAGCCGGCGTAAGGCCAGCGAAGCTTGGCCGCAGCCCTGTCGGGCACTACACATACGACAAAATTCTTAAAGACGGATCGGCTCAGCCGGTTTTGACGAATGTGTACCGGGTGGACGTTCAGGAACTGGCGGATGACTTCCCCGAAGCAGGTCAGCGCACGCGCGAGTGGGTCTCGCCCCAGACGGCCGCTGACCGCGTTTGGGAGCCTGAACTCAGCGAAATCCTACGTCACTTGTAACAAAATCGCTACAATTTGATGACAGAGCGGTTGCCCGCACAGGCGAAACCGTTTAGCGGCGTGCGTCAAATCCAGAAAACCGATGAAACCTCATGTCGAATTCGAATTCCAAAACCCGCTGGCAGGCACTGGACAGCGACTTGCACCGCATTTCACGCGTTGAATCTGCGAATGTTTACGTCGCACGCCCCATGCTTGCCCCCGGCATTGCGCTGGCATTCATCGCGCTGGCCGGGTTGACCGCTGCAGTTTTGTTTGGTCAGGCCGACGGAGGGCTGATCGTTGTCGCGGCAGCGGCGTTCGGGGCGTACATGGCGATAAATATCGGCGCCAACGACGTTGCCAACAACATGGGCCCTGCCGTGGGTGCCAACGCGCTGACGATGGGCGGAGCGATTGTGATCGCCGCCATCGCCGAAAGCGCAGGGGCTTTGCTGGCAGGTGGGGACGTGGTCTCGACAATATCCAAGGGCATTATCGACCCGGCCTCGGTTCAAAACAGCAACGTGTTCATCTGGGCGATGATGGCGGCGCTGATTTCCTCGGCATTGTGGGTCAATCTGGCAACGTGGGTCGGCGCACCGGTATCCACGACCCACTCCGTCGTGGGCGGCGTGATGGGGGCTGGCATCGCAGCAGCAGGTCTGAGCGCGGTCAGTTGGGGTACGATGAGTGCGATTGCTGCAAGCTGGGTGATCTCACCAGTACTTGGGGGCGTTATTGCTGCCGGGTTTCTGGCGTTGATCAAAGCGAAAATCCAATATCAGGACGACAAGATTGCCGCCGCACGGCGCTGGGTTCCCATTCTGGTCGCGGTAATGGCCGGGGCATTTGCGACGTATCTGGCGGTCAAGGGTCTAAAGCGGATCGTCAAAGTGGACCTTGAAGTCGCCCTGCTGGTCGGCTTGGCCGCTGGTTTGTTGGCCTGGGCCGTTACGGTACCATGGGTTCGCCGCAAGTCCGAAAGGTTGGAAAACCGCACGAAATCCCTCAAGGCGCTTTTTGGGCTGCCACTGGTCATCTCCGCCGCATTCCTCAGTTTCGCCCACGGAGCAAACGACGTGGCCAATGCCGTTGGCCCCTTGGCCGCCATTGTCCACGCCGCCGAGTTCGGCGATTTCGCGTCCAAAGTGACGATCCCAAGCTGGGTGATGGTGATTGGTGCCTTTGGCATTTCCTTCGGCTTGTTCCTGTTCGGCCCCAAGCTGATCCGCATGGTCGGCAGCCAGATCACCAAGCTGAACCCCATGCGCGCCTTCTGCGTCGCCTTGTCCGCAGCAATCACGGTGATTGTGGCCAGTTGGCTGGGCCTGCCCGTCAGTTCCACCCATATCGCGGTTGGTGCGGTCTTTGGGGTCGGGTTTTACCGCGAATGGCATTCGGACCGCCGATGGAAAACCTCGAACTATCAGCGACCGCCGGAACGCCGTTTGGCACGCGAGGAACACAAGCGGCGCAAGCTGGTCCGGCGATCCCATTTCATGACGATCGTGGCAGCATGGGTCATCACAGTGCCCACCGCCGCAACAATGTCAGCGGTTATTTTCTGGATACTGACCGCCTTTCAATAAGGCGTTAGGACGTGATCCCCTCTGGACCCATTGCGGTTTGCGGTTTCTGTTCGATCAGAGTTCGCACCCGCCGACAGATTGGCGTAGGAATACCGCAGGTTTCACCCAGCCGGACGATTTCCCCCTGCAGGCTGTCGATTTCTGTCGTCCGCCCCGCCAGCAGGTCATAGGCCATGGATGTGCGCGCCGAGGGGTCAATGCTGACCATCCGCGCAGCTATTCTTGAAAACACGGGTGTCGGCAAACGTAGAATATGCGGCGTCATCCACGCCGGCAACGGCGTGGTCGAGGCGACAGGAAGACCGGCTGCCTTCAGAACCGCCAGCGCCTCGGTCATCTGGTCCGCCATCAGGCGACGCCAGTTTCGATCGAGAAGTTGCTGTTTCAGGGTCAGCCCGGAAAGCGCGTTCAGCGCGTTGTTAAGATTGATGACCAGTTTGCCCCATTGCACGGCATCGATGTCGTCACTTTCGACCACAGGCATATCACTACTGCTCAGAAGCCGCCCCAAGTCGCCCGGGCCACTTTGAATTACAATCTCGCCGGATGTCGCTCTGTGGAAACTGCCAGCACCGGATGGGACGACGTTGAAAGGCACCATTCCTGCACGGACATCATAGTCCGGTAGGGCGGCGCGCAGAGTTCGGACGTTTTCCATCCCGTTTTGCCACGACAGTACAGGGGCCGTTTTGGGCGCATGTTTCGCGATCTGCGCCGCCATATCTGCCGTCGCGCCGGTTTTGACAGTCACGATCACCAGATCGGCGTTTTCCATCCCTTCTGGCGATTGGGTCAGGGTCAGTTTCACAGCGGGCACGCGGCGATTCAGGTCCGCAAAATCGCTGACCCTAAGCCCCTGTGCACGGATTGGATCAAGAACATAGGCACGCCCCAAAAAGGTCACGTCATGCCCAGCCTCCGCCAACAATGCCCCGCAGTAACATCCAATGCTGCCCGCGCCCGCAATCACGATTTTCATGACATCCTCCGTCTAGGCGCAAGGATTGCCGGGATTTAGGACGCGGACAAGACCCCATTACGTTCGGTTAGCGCGCCAACCTTGGGCGGGTACGTGCCAATCCCTCCGAGATCGGAATGAACTCCTGATCGTCTCCGGGCGGCAGGTGAAAAGCTCCATTTGCCCAGTCGGCCGTCTTCCACTCGCGGGTCGCTGTCTCGATCTTTTCTTTCGAGGACGACACGAAATTCCACCAGATATATCGGTCCTCATTCAATGTCGCGCCCCCCAGAAGCATCAGGCGCACGCCCAACGGGCCTGCCTTGACCGACAGGCGATCACCGGGACGAAAGACCATCATCCGACCTTCCTCGAACGTGTCGCCCGCAATCTCGACAGAGCCTTGGGTGACATAGACGCCGCGATCCTCATGATCATCCGGCAACGGGAAAGAGGCGCCCGGATCCAACTGAACGTCGAGGTAAAAAGTCTCAGACAGCATCGTAACGGGGCTGGTCTCACCATATGCCGACCCGAGGATCAATCTGGCGCTGACGCCATTGTCCTGAATATGGGGCAACGCACCTTGTTTGTGATGTTCAAAATCAGGGGCCATGTCCTCATGCGCTTCGGGCAGCGCGATCCAGGTCTGGATACCGAACAGGTTGTGCCTTTTGCTGCGTGTTTCTTCGCTTGTTCGTTCAGAATGGGTCACGCCGCGACCTGCCACCATCCAATTGACCTCACCGGGGTAGATCATCTGATGCGTGCCAAGGCTGTCGCGATGCTCAAATTCACCCTGATACAGATAGGTGACGGTTCCCAAACCGATATGGGGATGTGGGCGCACATCAATACCACCATCCGTGATAAATTCAGCCGGACCCATCTGATCAAAGAAGATGAAGGGCCCCACAAGCTGTCGTTTGACCGACGGCAAAGCGCGGCGCACTTCGAACCCGCCCAGATCACGAGCGCGGGGTATGATCAGCGTTTCAAGGGCTGAATTCTCGGAAACACATTCGGGGTTGTGTGTGGGATTCCAACTCATTCCTGCACCTCTTGCGTTCAAAGAACTTTTGTTCACTGGTACAGGATATAGGGTTAAATTTACCGAATAAACTTGCAAAACTGCACATAAATCGTGCGGAACTTTCCCGACATATCCTCATTCGCCAATGGGTCGCGGCCAAAGCCGGGGAAAGAACGCACCGTCTAGCCGATCACCTTCGCGATACCCCGCCGCTTCGAATTGCGCGCGTTCCTCCTTGGCCCAGTCCCCTCGATACCGAATGAGCCCGTCCGGGGCCGTCATCCGCAGCGTAAAACGCCGCACCGTTTCGGTCGGCGTGACGGAGGAAAGCCCCCCGTGCAGGGTTCGCATATCGAAAAAAATACAATCCCCCAGCTCCATATCCCATTGCAGCAGGTCAAAGGCATCGGGATTTGCATTGACGTCTGGCGGAGGGTGGTAGGTGAGACCGGCCACCTCGGTCGGTTCATAACTGGGATGCCCATCCGCGAAACGCACCCGCATGAATAGCTTGTCCCACAAATGCGATCCTTTCACGAATGCGATGCCATTCTGCTTGCTCACTGGCTCCAAAGGAAGCCACAGGACACACATCGTTCCCTCGAAATCGAAATAGGACAGGTCCTGATGAAATGGAGGGCGAGACATCGACCCGGCCTCACGTAGAAACCAGTTATCCATGACCAGATTGATCGAGGGCGCGCCCAACAACTGCGCCGCAAGCGGGGCACAGGGTGAGTTGAGTACGAAATCCGTAAATTGTGGGATTTTGTTCCACGCCCAAAAATCTTCGAAGTAACCCGGCGCATCCGGGTCTTTCGTGTGGCGGGTAAAATTTCCTGTAGGGGTCGTCAGGTCAGCGTCGATCCCATCGCGCAATGTCTGCAGCCAAGACGCAGAGAATTTTGAGCGTAAGACGACTGCTCCGTCCCGCTGGAACGCAGCAACTTCTGCGGCTGAAACGTGCTCGGACTGGGTCATGGGCGAGGGCCTTCCGACAGGAGGGGCGAGTACAAAGGATCGCACCCGGCGGGCGGGCCGTCAAAGCAATTCACAATTCCCTCTGTTGGCTCGAAATATCGTTCGTTCGTGCTACTCTGTCATGGCGATAGCGCCCGGCTGAACGCGGGCACACGAAATGGCTTTGAAAGCGAGGGGCCCATGACCCGTGTTTCAATCACTCGACGCTCTTTGATTGCTGCAGGCGGAGCTGTCCTTGCATCCGGTCTGCTGTTGCCCGCCCGCGCCAATGGCCTTGCAGCCACCCCGTCAATGCGGGGAGGGGCCAACAATTATCGGCCTGGTGCTCCGATCGTGCAGCGCATTGGCGGCGGCGGGTTCTGGATGACCGGAACAGTCCGGCGCGCGGGAGACGGTGCCCCCCTGCCCGGTCAACGTATTCAGATCTGGGCTCATACGACCGAAGGGCATGAACGCGACCCCCACAGCCACGGCGCGACCTTGACGGATGAAAAAGGAGAGTTCCGGCTGGAAATGCCTCAGATCGTACCCGCCTTTGGTCAGCCGCATGGCCACCTGGCCTATGATAACGGTGAATTCGAAACCGTGTTCCTGCGTCCGGTCATGGCAAGCGCAAGGGACAAGACCTTGGCCGCTCACTTTGTATTGCAACCCGCCTGAGACGTGACGCGAACCGTTGAAGCCTGGGCCGCGCTAACGGTCGTCTTGCTGGTTCCCATCCTTGCGGCCGCAACCAGCCCCTACCTGGCGTGGCGAAGCCCCTTCTACATCGCGGCTGGGTTTGCCGGGATTATCAGCCTGAGTTTGCTATTGCTTCAACCCTTGCTGGCAGGTCGTTGGCTGCCTGGGCTGTCTTCCATGCAAAGCCGTCTATGGCACCGCAGATGCGGCCTTGCCCTGGTGGGTGCCCTTGTCATTCACGTAGCCGGATTGTGGATCACCAGCCCCCCTGACATGTTGGATGCCCTGCTGTTTGTATCACCCACCCCGTTTTCAGCGTGGGGCGTCGCTGCAATGTGGGCTGCTTTCGCCGCAGCCTTTCTGGGTTTGCTGCGGCAGCGCATTCATCTTCGGTTTCGCGTCTGGAGACTTGGGCACGCGGGGCTGGCTTTCATCACGATCGTCGGCAGCGTTGTTCATGCCATGCTGATCGAAGGCACGATGGAAGTTATGTCCAAAACCGCACTTTGCATTCTGATCTTAGTGGCGAGCGTCCGGACGCTCGCCAAACTTCGAGTGTGGGATATACGCAGGCGCTAGACGCCCAGGCACCAGCGCATGATCGCCTTTTGCGCGTGCAGACGATTTTCCGCCTCATCAAAGATAACCGAGTTCGGACCGTCCATGACCTCGGATGTCGCCTCTTCCTCGCGGTGTGCTGGCAGGCAGTGCATGAACAGCGCATCTGGCTTGGCATGCGACATCAACTCTTCATTGACCTGATAAGGTCGCAGCAGGTTGTGACGCCGTTCCTTGGCCGATTGGGAATCGTGCATAGAGACCCATGTATCGGCAACGACAAGGTCCGCGCCTTCGACCGCTTTGAATGGATCGCGTTCGACCACGATTTGCGATCCCTTTTGGCGGGCGAACCCCATGAACTCTTCCTCCGGGTCGAACTGCGCGGGGCCGGTGAAGGTCAGGTTAAAACCAAACTGACCAGCCGCGTGCAGGAACGAAGCGCACACGTTGTTGCCATCGCCGGTCCAGACCACTTTTTTACCCGCGATGGGGCCACGGTGTTCTTCGAAAGTCAGGACATCGGCCATGATCTGACAGGGATGGGTGCGGTCGGTCAGGCCGTTGATCACAGGCACGTCCGAGTATTCGGCCATCTCGGTCAGGATCGTTTCATCGAACGTCCGGATCATGATCAAGTCGACATAGCGCGACAGGACGCGGGCGGTATCGGCGATCGTCTCGCCATGGCCAAGCTGCATGTCCTTGCCGGACAGCAGCATGGTTTCACCGCCCATCTGACGCACGCCAACGTCAAAAGAAACCCGTGTTCTGGTGGATGGTTTCTCAAAGATCAGCGCAACCATGCGACCTGCAAGCGGTTGGTCGTCATCATGGGCGGCTTTAGGCCGCCCGAGGCGGGCCTGTTTCATCGCTCCGGCCTGGTCAATCATCTTCCGCAGGTCAGCGGCTTCAGTTTTGTGAATATCAAGGAAGTGGTTCATATCTTGTCGCTTTTGGTTGGCGGCGGGTGGGGGCCAGCCCCCACACCCCCGAAGTATTTCGGAACAGAAGAAAAGTCAGGCGGTGGTCAGATTGGCGTGAACCTGTTGCGCGGCTTTCTCGAGGCGGATAACGGCCTGCGCGATGTCGTCCTCGGTCAGGGTCAGCGGCGGCAGCAGGCGGATCACATTATCGGCGGCTGGGACGGTGATGACCTCGTTGTCATAGCCCGCATTCACCACGTCGATATTGGTCGGTTTGCATTTCAGACCCAACATCAGGCCGGCTCCACGCACCTCTTCGAACACGTCGGGGTGGTCTGCAATCAGACCTTCGAGCTTTTGCCGCAAAAGGCCTGCCTTTCGGTTGACGCCTTCCAGAAACGCGGGTGTGGCCACCTGGTCGATCACGGCGCAGCCCACCGCACAGCCCAGCGGGTTGCCCCCATAGGTCGAGCCGTGTGTTCCCGCAGTCATACCGCTGGCCGCGCTTTCGGTTGCCAGAACTGCGCCAAGGGGAAATCCGCCGCCGATGCCCTTGGCGACCATCATGATGTCCGGGGTGATCCCGGCCCATTCATGCGCGAACAGTTTCCCGGTACGGCCAACACCGCACTGGACCTCGTCAAGGATCAAAAGAAGGCCGTTGTCGTCGCAAATTTGGCGCAGCGCCTTTAGCTCGGCGTCGGGAACCGGGCGAATTCCGCCCTCGCCCTGAACCGGTTCAATCAGGATCGCGGCGGTTTTGTCGGTGATGGCATTTGTAACGCCGTCGAGATCGCCAAAGGTGACATGCACGAAACCGGGAAGCAGCGGGCCGAACCCCTTGGTCATCTTCTCGGATCCTGCGGCAGCAATGCCGGCCGAGGACCGACCGTGGAACGAACCATCAAACGTTATGATCTCGACCCGCTCTGGCTGATCCTTGTCATAGAAGTACTTGCGCGCCATTTTCACGGCCAGTTCGCAGGATTCGGTGCCGGAATTGGTGAAAAATACTGTGTCGGCAAAGGTATGCTCGACCAGTTTGTCGGCCAGCGCCTGCTGCTGCGGGATGTGATAGAGGTTCGAGACATGCCACAGCGCATGCGCCTGTTCGGTCAACGCGTTCACCAACGCCGGATGTGCGTGGCCCAGCGCATTTACCGCTATACCTGCGCCCAGATCCAGAAAACGTCGGCCATCTGCCTCGGTCAGCCAAGCACCTTCGCCTTTCACAAAGGTCAGGGGTGCACGGTTATAGGTCGGCAGAACGGACGGGATCATAGGATCATCCTTTTCGATAAATTGAGCCTCGTGAGTGATACACGAAGGCCATGTTAGTCAACTGATTTGGTGGGAAGTGCGCGGATTCTCAGCGCACACAGGATCAAACGGGCCGATTACGCGGCGATGCGTCGGCGTCGGAGTCGCAGGATATATGCGTGTTTGATCATGGTGGCTCGTATAGCCGTACTCCACTCATCTGAAAACCCCGAATTGCCCGGGACAGTCTGATTTCCTTAACGAGCCGTACAATTGCCGCTTGCCATTTGCCCCGCGCTAGCGCACCGGTGGCTTATGACACCCACGCGCCAGAACCCGCCGCTTGCGGCCCTATTGATTGTTGCGGCAAGCGCCCTTCTTGCCGGAACCACCCTGCTGGCCAAGGCGTTGGGAACAGATGTGCTGGGCCCGGCTCTGCACCCGTTGCAGATCAGCCATGGCCGTTTTCTGTTCGCTTTTCTGGTGATCATTGGCGCAGTGGCCGTTCTTCGCCCCCGCCTTACCCGTCCGCATTGGGGGCTTCATTTGGGAAGAACCAGCTTTGGTTGGCTAGGAATCACTTTGATGTTCGCCTCGGTCGCATTCATCCCGATTGCCGACGCAACCGCGATTTCCTTTCTGAATCCGGTCTTTGCCATGGTTTTGGCCATCCCCTTGCTGAAAGAAGGTGTTGGCCCCTGGCGATGGCTGGCCGCAGCGGTCGCGCTGGCTGGGGCGCTGATCCTATTACGTCCAACGCCTGAAAGCTTCCAGCCTGCGGCGCTTTTGGCTCTGACTGCCGCCGCCGTGATCGGAATGGAGCTGATCTTTATCAAGAAACTCGCTGGCCGCGAAATTCCGATTCAGATCCTTTTGATCAATAATGCAATGGGGCTGACCATCGCCTCGGTCGCGGTGAGTTTTGTGTATCAATGGCCCACGCCCCAGCAATGGGCGGCTTTGGCTGGGATCGGCCTGCTGATGGCCTGCGCGCAGGCGTGCTTTGTAAACGGGATGGCGCGCGCTGATGCGTCTTTTGTGGCACCCATCAGCTATGCCATGTTGGTCTTTGCCGCGCTTTACGATTTTGCCATATTCGGCGTGATCCCGGATGGAATCAGCATGATCGGCTCTGCGATCATCTTGACCGGGGGGCTGATTCTGGTCTGGCGCGAAGCCCGACACCGTCACACAGCAGCTGATTCGAGAACCGCTTGTAACTCGGCACACAGTGATTAAAATAGGGACCGAGACGAATTCCCAAGGCGGCCCGAATCCGGGGCCGCTTTCCGCTTTTGAAAGGCAAATGATGTCCTGGACTGACGAGCGTGTAGAGCTGCTGAAAAAGATGTGGGGCGAGGGCCAGTCGGCCAGCCAGATCGCCAAGGAACTGGGCGGTGTGACCCGCAACGCGGTGATCGGCAAGGTGCACCGTCTGGGCCTGTCGAACCGCGCAACTGGCGCGACCCCAGCCAAGGCCGAGCCCAAGGAAAAACCGGCACCAGCACCAAAGGCCGAGGCCAAGCCCAAACCCGCGCCCAAAACTGAACCTGCGCGTCCTGCGCCTGCTCCGGCGACCGAGGCGAAGCCTGCCGTGCCCGCCCGCCGTCAGATCATCCCGGCCGGTCAGCCCCTGCCGCCGCAACCCTCGGCCAATGAGATCAGCCCCGAGGCGCTCGCCAAGGTCAACGAGGTCGAGAAGAAGGCCAAGAAGCTGACGTTGATGGAGCTGACCGAGAAAACTTGCAAATGGCCCGTCGGAGACCCCGCGACCGAGGATTTCTGGTTCTGCGGCCTGCCGGTTGAGGCAGGCAAGCCCTATTGCGAAGCGCATGTGGGCGTGGCGTTCCAACCAATGAGCTCGCGCCGGGATCGGCGGCGGTAATTGAGAACCTAAACCCAAGTCTCCATTGTGGAATGCGAAAGGGGCGCAGGCGTTTCGCCACGCCTCTTACCGGAAGTGTTGCATAGTAAAAAACAATGCAAGGCGTAACTAGCTCTGACTAAGAAAACACCTTCACTGAAAGCTGCGAAGGTGTATTAGGTCGGAGTGTCGGCTGTGCGGACAAAGCGCCAATTCGCAGTTTTTGCGCCAATGGCAGCTTTCGGTTTGCGGCTGATTGACTCATGCACCCCGTTTCAGCACGCTTTCTATACTTTGTTCGGGGTACCAGAATGACCAATATAATTGTCCGGCTTGCAAGCTGCGAAGACGATATTGAGGCGGCACGTATGCTGTGCCGAGAATGGTTGAAGTGGCACTGGGAAAACTACCCCTCCGATTGGCCTAGGGGTGACGATCATCCAATGGACCCAAAAAGCTTCGAGGCAATATTGAAGGAACTACCCGCTCTGCACGAGCGACCATTGGGCGGAATTATCGTTGCATCGGTGGATGGCAAACCGATGGGGTGCGTCATGTACAGTGAAGCCCGTCCCGGCACCGCCGAGTTCAATCGAATGTTTGTAAGTCAGGCAGGGCGCGGCCTCGGACTTGGCCGCAGACTGCTGAACGAAATGTTCGAGCAGTTGGCAGCAGACGGGTACAGTCACGTCTTCTTCTCTTCAGCTACGTTTCTGACACAAGCCCGGGCGATGTATGAGGACGCTGGCTTTGTTCCCATGCCGCAACCAGAAAGCTTCCCGGATAAGTGGCAAGACAAGGTCTACTTCATGGAGCGTTCGCTCGCCTAGCCGCGCAAGGTTTGCGACTTTTCCTGTGTCCATGTCGTGCAGAGCGGGCTTTCGCCCGTCGCGCAGCATCTTTCAAAATGGGTTCGACTTGACATTGAGCCGTCAGTGATCTTGTAACCTCTGGCCCACCTTCAGCCTTTCACTGCGCCGGATGTGACGGCAAATCCGGCATCGGCACCCAGCCGGGTAGTTCATCCGGCGACACAGAGACATGCAGACGCTCGGACCGGTCCCGCCCAACTTTGCGATGCTTGCGCAGCAGGAAAATCTTGCCCCAGCCGCGCCATGTTCCCACCGAGCGCGCTTGGGTGTCGGTCGGGAACCGCTCACGCCAACCTTCGGGCAGGGGCAAACCGTGCATCTCGGCCTTGTCCAGCATCCAGATGAGGGAAATGTTGCTGAGGGGTCTGGCCTCTTCGAACCCGTTCAACTGGCCCCCGACATCGCCGTGGGTACCTCGGAACCAGACCTGCTCGACGTGGCCTTTGAACTCGGGGGTACATTTCCACAATACCGGTTCGAACACTTCGCGCGTCTCGTCCAGCGCCATGGCATGATAGCCGTGGCGGGTGGCGGGGCCAAGCTGGTGGTTGTGGAAAGCATGGCGTTCCTCGGCCCAGCGCCACAGCAGCGGCAGGCGCAGGCCCAGCGCTTTCACCGTGTCCCAAACGCCGACCATCTCAATTGCCACATCCTCGTGACAGAACTGTTTGCGGAATGCGCCTGCAGCGGCACCATTGGCGTTGCACTCATAATGGCGGTACGCCTGCTTGATATTCCGCTCGGTCGCGTGTTCGGCCTTGAGCAGCCCGATCAGGTCGATCACCCCGGCAAGGCTGCGCACCCCGTAAGCCCCGCGTGAATAGCCGATGAAATAGATACGGTCGCCGGGCTTGTAGCGCGACGCCAGATAGCCATAAGCGCGCCTGATCTGGCGGTTGATCCCCCGCCCCATCATCACGTCCAGCGAGGACTTCCAGCTCTCCCACTGCACGCCGGATTCATAGAAAACCGAGACCTTGCTGCCCATCTCACAGCACAGGCGCAAAGTCTGGCCTGCATGGGTCTCCCGGCCCGGTTCCAGCGTCGACATTGTGCCGTCGAGGATAATCACATGGCTGATCGGTTCGCGGTGGCGTGACTCGGCCGAGTGCTCGGACCGCAGAGGCCGTCCGAGCCATCCTAGTACCTTTCTACTCAGCCGCGACAGAACCATGCGTCAGCAACTCCCATACTTTGTGAGGTGTAAAAGGCATATCCGCCTGCCGCACCCCGTAATCCCAGAGCGCATCCTGAACCGCATTTGCCACAGCGGCCAGCGCGCCCACGGTGCCGGCCTCACCGCATCCCTTCATCCCCATCGGGTTTGAAGTTGACGGGACCGGCACCGACGTAAACTTAATCATGGGTATCTCGGCGGCGCGCGGCAAGGCATAGTCCATCAACGAAGCCGTGAGCAGTTGCCCCTGCGCATCATGCACAACACGCTCGGTCAGCGCCTGCCCAATGCCCTGGACGACGCCACCATGCACTTGCCCTTCGGCCAGCATCGGGTTGATAAGGTTACCAAAATCATCGACCACTGTATAGCGGTCAACCCAGGTTTCTCCGGTGTAAGAATCAATAACGATTTCGGCAACATGTGCGCCATTGGGATAGCTGCGCGCATCTAGGTTGGCCCGTGCCTGATGTCGCAACAGATCGGTACGGCCATCGGTGCGGGCCATGTCAGCGGCCTCGGTCAGGGTTGGTGTCAGGTTCGACCCTGATGCGCGGAATGTTTCGTGGTCGAAGCTGATATCGCTTTCCTCGACCCCCATCTTATCCGCCAGATACGGCGTGAACGCGGCAAGCATGACGTCGATTGTCGCCAGCGTTGCCGTACTTTGCACCGTAACGGACCGAGACCCCCCGGTGCCGCCCCCATGTGGCAGTTGATCGCTGTCACCCTGCACTACATTGATCCGGTCTACCGGAATCCCGGTCTGATCCGACAGGAAATGGGCATAAACCGTCTCATGCCCCTGCCCATTCGATTGGGTGCCGACATAGAGGTTCACGGTGCCATCCTCGCAGAACTCAACTTTCGCGTTCTCGGAAGGGTCCCCCAGAATACTTTCGATATAGTAACAAAGACCCTGCCCCCGGATCAGGCCGCGTTCGGCATCGGTCGCCTTGCGCGCGTTGAACCCCGCAGTTTGGCTAGCTGTGCGTGACAGGATCATATTGAAATCACCGACATCGTAAGTCTCGCCGGTCGCAGTTCTGTATGGAAATGCCTCGGGGCGGATGAAATTCTTGCGGCGCAACTCCCAGGGATCGATGCCCAATTCACGCGCGGCGCGGTCCATGACACGTTCAAGGACATAGATCGCCTCGGGTCGTCCGGCCCCGCGATAGGCATCGACCTGCGTGGTGTTTGTGAAGAACCCCTCGACCCGCAGATAGGTGGTCTGGACGTCATAGACCCCCATCAGCACCCGGCTGAACAGGTTGGTCTGGATCGCCTGACCGAAATGGCTGTTATACGAACCCAGATTGACCTTGCTGTGCACACGATAGGCGGTGATCCGGTGGTCGTCGTCAAATGCCAGTTCTGCAAGTGAAGTCAAATCGCGGCCATGATGATCGGCCAGCATCGCCTCGGACCGGTCCGACATCCAGTGGACGGGTTGTCCCAGCTTCATCGCGGCAACGGCGGTGCAGAAATACTCGGGGTAGGGCATTACCTTCATGCCGAACCCGCCCCCAACATCCGGGGTGGTGACGCGGATCGCCTCAGGCTCCAGCCGCAGTTTTTCGGCCAGCTGTGCACGCATCGCCCACACCCCCTGCCCGCCATAGGCAAGATGCAGGCGGCCATCGACCCAGTTGGCCTGACAGCCGCGCGGCTCAATCGAGGTTATGATGACCCGGTTGTCGGCCACATTCAGCGAAACCCTATGCGCTGCAGCCTGAAATGCGGCCTCGGTCGCCGCCTCATCGCCCAGCCCCCAGTCAAAGGCGCGATTGTCGGGAGCGTCTTGGTGTAAAACTTCCCCACCCGCATCTACGTCCAACTTTGCGGGCAATTCGTCGATCTCGGCCCAGATCATCTCGGCTGCGTCGCGGGCCTGTGACGGGGTATCGGCAATGACAACAGCGATCGGCTCGCCGACAAAGCGCACACGGTCGCTAGCCAGCATCTGACGTTCCGGCGCGGCGGCTTTCGATCCATCCCGATTGTCTAGGATTGCAGCATTCATTACGGTGTCGATCCCTTCGGCTTTCAGATCGTCCAACGTCATCACCAGACGCACCCCATCCGCCGACCGCGCCTCTTCTAGGTCCAGACTGGATATCACCCCATGCGCCACCTGAGAGCGCACGAAAACAGCATGCAGCGCACCCTCGGGCACCACATCATCCATGTAGTGCCCCTGCCCGGTCAGAAACCTCTGATCCTCGGTCCGTTTGACCGGCTGACTCTTACCGAACTTTTCCATGGAAGGCTCCTGCCGCTGCTCTACCGCGCGACACTAGCCTGCGAGGGGACGATGTCCATAGGGGGCCTTCCCCTTGGCGCATGCATTCGCTATTGCAGGCGCTGACCCAAGATTGATGACGCAGGACGCACCCCATGGCGATGGAAAAGACATTCAACGCGGCCGAGGCCGAGGCCCGTATCTATAAAACCTGGGAACAGGCCGGAGCCTTCAAGGCAGGCGCGAACAAATCGCGCGACGAAAGCTTTACCATCATGATCCCACCGCCCAACGTGACCGGCGCGCTGCACGTGGGTCATGCGTTCAACAACACGCTGCAGGACATCCTGATCCGCTGGCACCGGATGCGCGGGTTCGACACGCTGTGGCAGCCCGGTCAGGACCACGCGGGCATCGCCACACAGATGCAGGTCGAAAAGATGCTGGCCGCCACACAGCAGCCCAGCCGGACCGAGCTGGGGCGTGAAGCGTTTCTGGACAAGGTCTGGGAGTGGAAAGGCGAATATGGCGGCACGATTATCGAACAGTTGAAGCGTCTGGGGTCTTCCTGCGACTGGTCACGGAACGCCTTCACCATGGCGGGCGCACCACGCGATCCGCGCACCGGCCACGAAAACTCAGCCAACTTCCACGACGCAGTGATCAAGGTTTTCGTCGACATGTACGAAAAAGGCCTGATCTATCGCGGCAAGCGGCTGGTCAACTGGGACCCGCATTTCGAGACCGCGATCTCGGATTTGGAAGTCGAGAATATCGAAACGCCCGGCCACATGTGGCACTTCAAATACCCGCTGGCCGGGGGCGAGACCTACACCTATGTCGAAAAAGACGAGGACGGGAATGTCGTTCTGACGGAAGAGCGCGATTACATTTCCATCGCCACGACCCGCCCCGAAACCATGCTGGGCGACGGCGCTGTTGCGGTTCATCCCTCGGATGAGCGTTACTCGCCAATCGTCGGCAAACTCTGCGAAATCCCGGTTGGCCCGAAAGAGCATCGCCGTCAGATCCCGATCATCACCGATGAGTATCCGGACCCCGACTTCGGCTCGGGCGCGGTGAAGATCACTGGTGCACATGACTTCAACGACAACATGGTCGCCAAGCGTGGCGGCATCCCGATGTACCGCCTGATGGACACCAAAGGAGCGATGCGGGCCGATGGTGCACCCTACGCAGAAGAAGCGGACAAGGCGCAGGAATACGCGCGCGGCAAGGACTTCACCGAGAACGAGATCGACGCGATCAACCTGATCCCTGATCACCTGCGCGGGCTGGATCGGTTCGAGGCGCGCGCGAAGGTGGTGGAAGAAATCACAGCCGACGGACTGGCCGTCGTGACTCGCGCAGATGACCCGCGTCTGGGTGTGAAGCTGGATGAGGATGACGACCCGGCAGCGCTGGTTCCGCTGGTTGAAAGCAAGCCGATCATGCAGCCCTTCGGTGACCGCTCGAAAGTGGTCATCGAGCCGATGTTCACCGACCAGTGGTTCGTCGACGCCGAAAAGGTCGTCGGTCCCGCGTTGGATGCGGTCAAGGACGGCACGGTCAAGATCATCCCCGAGTCGGGCGAGAAGACCTATTACCACTGGTTGGAAAACATCGAGCCGTGGTGCATTTCGCGTCAACTGTGGTGGGGGCATCAGATTCCGGTTTGGTATGGGCTGGACCTGTCCGCCGAAGACTTCGTCGACGACGAGAATGGCGGAGACCTGGATCTGGTCGAATTGGGCCGTTTGCTGAACGAAGGCGGCATGCTGCACCGTGGCAATATCATGGAATGCGCTGCGAGCCTTGAAGCTGTTACCGAGAAATTCCTGGACGACAACGCAAACATTCCCAGCCCTCTGAGCCACGCTACCGTTGTCGAAGTCGCCGACAAGCAGGAAGCGATCCATCAGTTCGCGGAAAACCTTGCTCGGTACGCAGTTGAACAAGACCCGACCAAGTTGGTTTACCCGGTCTGGCGCGACCCCGACGTGCTCGACACGTGGTTCTCCTCCGGCCTCTGGCCCATCGGCACTCTGGGCTGGCCCGAGCAGACCGAGGAGCTGGAGCGCTATTTCCCCACGGACGTTCTGATCACCGGCGCGGATATTCTGTTCTTCTGGGTCGCCCGGATGATGATGATGCAACTGGCCGTGGTGAATGAAATCCCGTTCCATACCGTCTACTTGCACTCGCTCGTCCGCGACGAGAAGGGCAAGAAGATGTCCAAGACCACCGGCAACGTCATCGACCCGCTGGAGATCGTGGACGAATTCGGCGCCGACGCGCTGCGCTTTACCAATGCGTCGATGGCGGCGATTGGCGGCGTACTGAAACTGTCTCGTGAACGCATTACCGGCTATCGCAATTTCGGTACGAAACTGTGGAACGCCGTCCGGTTTGCTGAGATGAACGAGGTCTTTACCGACGCCGTCCCGCAACTGGGTGTGGCTGATCTGAAGCCCAAGGCGGCTGTCAACCGCTGGATCATCGGCGAAACCGCCCGCGTGCGGGAAGAGGTCGACGCGGCGCTGGAAAGCTATCGTTTCAACGACGCGGCCAACGGGCTTTATGCCTTTGTCTGGGGCAAGGTCTGCGACTGGTATGTAGAACTGTCGAAACCCCTGTTGCAGGGCGATGACGCCGAAGCACAGGCCGAGACCCGCGCGACTATGCGTTGGGTTCTGGACCAGTGCATGGTCCTGCTGCACCCGATCATGCCCTTCATCACCGAAGAACTGTGGGGCCTGACCGGTGACCGCACCAAGATGGTCGTCCACGCCGATTGGCCGACCTATGCCGCTGCCGACCTGATCGACGCCGATGCGGATCGTGAGATGAACTGGGTGATCTCGGTGATCGAAAACACCCGTTCCGCCCGTGCGCAGATGCGCGTTCCGGCTGGTCTATACGTGCCGATGCTGGTGACGGATATTGACGCGCATGGCCAAGCTGCTTGGGACCGCAATGAGGCGCTGATCAAACGTCTGGCGCGGATCGACAGCCTGACCAAGGCCGATGAATTGCCCAAAGGCACCATCTCGATCGCCGCCCCCGGCGCGTCCTTTGGTCTGCCGCTGGCGGATATCATCGACATCGGTGCCGAGAAGGAACGGCTGGAGAAAGCCAAAGGCAAACTGGCCAGGGAACTGGGCGGTCTGCGCGGGCGTCTGAACAACCCCAAATTCGTGGCTTCGGCCCCGGAAGAGGTTGTGGAAGAAGCCAAAGCCAACCTCGCCGCCCGCGAAGAGGAAGAAGCGAAGCTGAATGAGGCATTGGCCCGCCTGTCCGAGATCGCCTGATCCGTCTTGACGCCCCAACACTCTAACCCCGCCTTACTGGCGGGGTTTTCTTTTGCGCAACTGGGGGTTGCCGCCCCACCCTCACGCTTGGTAGCACGGTTCGAGGCAACCCCACCGAGGCCAAAATGACGCGCACAGCCCCACCGATCCAAACTGTCTCGACCGGGCTGGTTGTTGCCATCGTCGGCTTCTTCAGCTCATTTCCCATTGTCCTTCAGGGATTGACCGCGATGGGCGCGTCACCGGCCCAAGCAGCCTCGGGATTAATGATGGCGGCTATCGCCATGGGTCTGGCGGCCATAGGTCTAGGCCTGCGATATCACCAACCCATCAGCGTTGCATGGTCCACACCCGGAGCGGCCCTGCTTGCCGTGTCCGCCACGCCGGCGGCGGGCTTTTCAGAAGCCGTGGGTGCGTTTTTGTGCGCTGGCGCGTTGACAGTTCTGGCCGGGCTGTGGAAACCGCTGGGCCGCCTTGCTGCGGCGATCCCAACCACGCTGGCACAGGCTATGTTGGGCGGTGTTCTGTTGCCGCTTTGCATTCTGCCCTTCAAAGCCGCCGTTGACCTACCGTGGCAGGCCCTTCCCGTGATCCTAACATGGTTTGTCGCCGGGCGTTTCAACCGGCTGCTCGCTGTGCCCGCCGCCGTCATCGCGGCGGCCATCGTGGTCGTTCTAAATGCCAAGGGTGCATCGGTTGCGCCGGCACAGGTGGTGGCCACTCCGGTTTGGACGTGGCCCACATTTTCAGTGGCTTCCATTATCGGCATCAGTCTTCCGTTGTTCATCGTCACGATGGCCACGCAGAACATCCCCGGTATCGCCGTGATGCGCAGCTTTGGTTACCAGCCAGTCTCAAGGCGCCTGTTTTCGGCCGTGGGTGGCGCAAGCGTACTGTCGGCGACATTCGGAGCGCCAGCAACCTGCCTTGCTGCGATCACCGCAGCGATGTGTTCGAACGAAGACAGCCATCCCGATCCAAATCAACGCTATTGGTCCGCTGTGATGGCCGGTGTGTTTTATTGCGTGTTCGGCGTGTTTGCCGTCGCAATTACAGGGTTTGCCGTTCATGCCGATCCGTTGCTGATGGGCACGCTGACCGGCGTTGCCCTGATCGGCGTGATGGCCAATGCAACCTTTGCGGCGCTCGAAGTGCCTGCCGAACGCGAAGCCGCAATCCTGACCTTTGCGATCACGGCCTCGGCCATATCAGTCTTCGGGCTGGGTGCCGCAGTTTGGGGCCTTTTGGCAGGCGGCGTCGCCTATTTGATTGCAAATCGAAGCCGCTAGCCGCGCGGCCCGGCACACTGTAGAATAAAGATATGTTTGGATCGCTGGGAAAGCTCATTGAGCGTCAGATCAAAAAGGCGCAAGCCGAAGGCCAATTGCAGGGGCTTGAAGGCGAAGGCCGCCCCCTGCCCGATCGCTCTGGCGAGGAGCAAAGCGACCCGGCAACTGCCGCCGGATACAGAATAATGGCTCAGGCCGGGGTGCTGCCCGAAGAGTTCAAGATCAAGAAAGACCTGGACGCAGCGCGCCAGGACTACACCACCCTGACCGATCCGCAGGCGCGCAAACAGGCGATGGCCCGCATCGCCGATCTGGAGATGCGGTACAACATGGCACGGGATGCACGGCGCGCCTTTACGCGCTAGTTACTTGAATACAGGCTTGCGGCCCTGCATCTGGGCTGCAATCACCTCCATCTGGTCCGGTTTTCCGATCAGTTCTACCTGCTCGATGGATTCCTCCATAAGAGTTTCCGCGCGGCTATGGCTTTCGGCGAAATCTATGACCCGCTTGGCCGCGCGAATACCTGATGGGCTTTTGGACGCGATGTCCTCGGCAATCGCCGTGGCCTCGGTCAAAGGATCGTCGGAAAGCTTAGTCACAAGCCCCCAATCCGCCGCCTGCTGCGCCCCAACGGGCCGGGCGGTATAGGTCAAAAGGCGGATCACATCGCTGCTAACCAGATGCGGCAGCATATACATCGCGCCCATATCCGGGATAATGCCCCACTTCATTTCAAGCAAGGCGAGTTTACTGTCAGGGTGCGCAATACGGATATCAGCCCCCAGCGCGATCTGAAGACCGCCGCCATAGGCCACGCCTTCGATAGCGCAAATCACTGGGACCGGAACGCGGCGCCATGTCAGCGCCAGTTCCTGAAGGTCGTTGGCATCCCCATGGCTGCGGGTCATCAGCCATTCGGACGGGTTGTTATTGGCGTATTTCGCAAGGCTGGCCATATCCAGACCGGCGCAGAAATTTCCGCCCTGCCCCGACAGCACAACCGCACGCGCGTCCGAGGCGGCAACCTCCTGCCCTGCGGACAGAATTGCATTGAACATCGCATCATCCAGCGCGTTCATCTTCTCGCCGCGCGTCAAAGTGACGTGGGCAATGTGATCTTTGTATTCTACTGATACACGCGACATGTGAACTTCCCTATTCCAGTTTCGGCAAAGATGCCTGCAACACCCACAAAGTTCCAGATCAACGTAGGGGCAATCCCTCGACGGCCATGCGCCCAAACCACGGGGAATCCAGCGTCATGACATAGAACTGGTTTCCAACGATCTTCCCGCCGGTTGTAATCCCCAACCGGCCCTGTGGGTCCTGCAGGTTTTGTAGGATGTTTCCCTCTCCGTCGAATTGAATCAGCATTCCGCGATGGATCGGTGCAGGCCGCACCATCGGACCCAGCCGCCAAATCACCTTGCGCAGGAACGGATAAGGCATCAAAACTTCGGTCGGCACGCGCGGGCTGGCGAACGCCATCCAATAGGTGCCGTCACCCTGCGCCTCGATATTGTCCGGATAGCCTGGCAAGTTGTCCATCAGAACTGCGCGCTCGCCCGCCCTTGGGCCGGTCAGCCACAGTTTATGGACCCGCGCACGCCCGGTTTCCGCGATCAGCAGAAATTCTTCGTCCGGAGACAGCGCAACACCGTTCGTGTAGACGAACCCATCGGCCACCTTTTCGGTGCTGCCGTCGGGCGCGTACTTGGCGACATACCCGGTGTCCGATTGCTCCCAGATCGTCATCACGGATGTGGGTTTGGTACCGCCCATTGTTTCGGGGTCGAAACGATCTGAAGAGTTGGAGAAATATACCGTCCCGTCCCGGGCCACATCCAATTGGTTGGCATAGATCAACGGCTTCCCGTCAACTTCAGAGGTAAGCAACTCTAACGAACCGGGACCATTCCAACGCATCAACCCACGAAAGCTGTCCGCGATATACAGCGCACCGTCCAGGCCCGCCTTGAGGCCCAACGGGCGCCCACCAAGTTCGTCGACCTTGATGGGGGCTTCGCCGTCAATACGGAACAGAGCGCCGGACGCTGTGGTTGTATAAGCGGTTCCATCCGGCAATACGGCGATGTCTTCGGGACCCACCTCATCATCAGGAAATGCGATCAATTCAAGCTGATCCAGCGCGTTGTTTTCGGCAAACTCGCCTGCGAACTCAGGTGCTTGTGGTGGTTCCCACGCGACCGGCTCAACCTCAACCGGCCAAAAAATCAGATAGGCTAGCCCGATCAGGATCAACCCCAACAAAACGCGCATCTGCACCCCTCCCTCAACAATTTTGTGTAGGGTGGGCGGCAATCGCGCACAACACAAGGTTGCTCGCCCTGTGACCTTACGTTTATCTGCCTATATGACTGACCCACGCTACACCCCGCTTGCCCTGTCCCTGCCTGCGACCGTGCCCTTTGTTGGCCCCGAAACACAGGAGCGCCAGCGGGGTGCGCCTTTCATTGCCCGGCTTGGCGCGAACGAAAGTGTCTTCGGCCCCTCGCCGCGCGCGGCCGAGGCAATGGCAAATACTGAAATCTGGATGTACGGCGATCCCGAAAACCATGACCTGCGCCACGCATTGGCTGAACATCATGGCGTTGGGGCAGACAATATCGTCGTAGGGGAAGGGATTGATGGGCTTTTGGGCTACCTCGTCCGGCTTTTGATCGGACCCGGCGACGCCGTTGTCACCTCGGACGGTGCCTACCCGACATTCAACTACCACGTGGCAGGGTTCGGTGGTGTGTTGCACACCGTTCCCTATCGCGACGATCACGAAGACCCGGCGGCCCTGTTTGCTCTGGCCGTAGAAACGGATGCCAAGCTGGTCTATCTGGCCAATCCCGACAACCCTATGGGAAGCTGGCATTCCGGCAAGGATATCGTCGCGGCGCTGGACGACTTGCCCGACGGGTGCCTGCTGATTCTGGATGAGGCTTACGTGGAATGCGCGCCCGAAGGGACCGAAGCCCCTGTCGCAGCCGATGATCCCCGCGTTATCCGGATGCGCACCTTTTCAAAGGCTTATGGAATGGCAGGGGCGCGCGTCGGATATGCGATTGGCGCACCCGAGTTGATATCGGCGTTCAACAAGGTACGGAACCATTTCGGCATGAACCGCGCAGCGCAAGCTGGGGCGCTGGCAGCGCTGCAAGACGACGCCTGGTTAAAACGGATTCAGAACAAGATCGCTGAGGCCCGCACCCGGATCGGACAGATCGCAACAAAGAATGGTCTGACCCCCTTGCCGTCGGCCACGAATTTCGTTGCCATTGATTGCCGGCGGGACGGTAACTTTGCTAAGGCGGTTCTCGAGTCGCTTGTCGCGCAGGGTGTTTTCGTTCGAATGCCCTTTGCTGCGCCGCAGAACAGGTGCATTCGGGTAAGCTGCGGCGAGGCGTGCGATCTGGATGCCTTTGCCGCAGCTCTGCCAAAGGCGCTTGAGGCCGCAAACGCGCGCGCATGAACTGCGCCAATACGCTCGGCAGTTCGCGTTACGAAACCAACGCAGCCGCCGCAGCCTCCAACGCGCCTGTGCCGCGCGGGATCCCGAGTGCGGCCAGCCCGGTTTCAACCCCGCCCAAAATGGCCATGACCATCTGCCCATTCACATGCCCCATGTGACCAAGACGGAAACATCCGTCCCAGTCCTCCATCCCAAGGCCGATGCCCAAGGTAAGGCCCAGTTGGGTTTCCGTAAATTCCCGAAGGGCCGTGCCCCGACCGTCGGTCAGCCGCAAGGCGGTTACGGCACGGCTACGGTCTTGGCGATCTGCGACGTTCAAGTGCAAAGCACCGCCCTCGGCCCAGATTTCGCAGGCCGTCCAAATAGCTCCTGCAAGTCGTTCGTGGCGCGCCCAGACCTGTTCGATCCCCTCGGCATGGATGATATCCAAGGCAGCGCGCAGACCATATAGGTGATGGGTCGGAGCTGTCCCGTTGAAATACTGATAAAACAGCTCCGGATTAGCCCGCGGCACCCAATCCCAATATTGCGACACCCGGGGCATAGTGGCGCGCTTGGCCCGCGCCTTGTCATTAAAAAAGACAAACCCCACACCTGCAGGCGTCATCAGCCCCTTTTGACAGGCGGTGACCATGACGTCGACGCCCCAGGCATCCATTTCGAACCGATCACACCCCAGCGAGGCGATACAATCCGCCATCAAAATCGCCGGGTGGTTCAAGTCATCCAGCAACGCGCGAAGTGTTGGAATATCGTTTCGGATCGAACTTGAGGTATCCACATGCACGGCCAGAACCGCTTTGATTTCATGCGCTTTATCAGCGCGCAACGCGTCACCGATACGTTCGAAATCCCAAGCAGATGACGTGCCGAAGTCGATCAATTGCGCCGTTGCACCGATCCCTTCCGCCATCTCTGCCCAGCCGTGGGTGAACCGACCCGAAGCCGGTGCCAAAACACGTTCGCCGGGGGCAATGACGTTCGACAGGGCAGCTTCCCAAGTGCCGTGCCCGTTGGCGATATAAATTGCGACGTTGTGCTCGGTCCGGGCGATGCGACATAGGTCGCGGGTCAGCGCGGGCATCATCTCGATCAACTCGCCATCATAGATATTGGGCGAGGGACGGTGCATCGCTTGCAAAACGGCGTCGGGCATTACCGACGGCCCGGGAATAGCCAAATACTCACGCCCCTGCGCGAGAGAGTTGTGATTTTTCATGGGATCAACCTGTTAGAATTGGCCTCACCCTAACGTGTGGCCCGGCAGCGTCAATCCATCAGCTTGGACGCCTCGCGCGCAAGTGTTTCGATGCCCGCCCAATCTTGATCCAAAACCATCTGCTTTGGCGCAACCCAACTGCCACCGGCGCAGACAACGTTGGACAAAGACAGGTAATCGCGGGCATTCGCAGGCGAGACACCACCGGTTGGACAGAACGTGATCTGCGGAAGCGGAGCACCAATTGCCTTCAATGCAGGCGCACCGCCTGAAGCTTCGGCAGGAAAGAACTTGAGCATATCATATCCCTGCTCCAGCAGACGCATTGCCTCGCTTGCCGTGGCCGCGCCGGGCAAGAGGGGCAGGCCTTCGGCCTCACACGCAGCGATCAAAGCTTCAGTCGCGCCGGGAGAGACACCAAATTGTGCGCCTGCCTCTTTCGCGGCACGGACGTCATCAGGGGTCACCAGTGTTCCAGCCCCTACGACACCGCTCGGCACTTGAGACATTGCCCGGATTGCATCCAGCGCCGCAGGCGTGCGCAGCGTAACTTCAAGCGCGGGAAGCCCACCAGCGACAAGCGCCTCGGCCAGTAGGCGCGCATCCTTGGCATCGTCGATAACCAGCACAGGAACGATAGGGGCAAGCGCGCAAATTTCGCGGGTGCGTTGGGTTTTGGACATGAATTAAACTCCGAAAATGCTGGCACCAGTGTCGGCCGACCCGACATTCTGGCGGAACGTGCCAAAGAGGTCGCGGCCAACGCCGTGCTGGTTTGCCGAAAGGTCTGCGGTTGCCGGGGCGCGATCAAGTACGCCGGGGGTCATGATCTCCAATTCTCCGCTGACCGCATCTACACGCAGGATGTCGCCATCCCGTAAACAGGCGATGGGACCACCATCCAGCGCCTCGGGCACCACATGAATCGCGGCTGGAACTTTGCCCGATGCTCCAGACATCCGGCCATCAGTTACCAAAGCAACCTTTTGCCCCCTGCCCTGAAGGATCGAAAGCATCGGCGTCAGCGAGTGCAGTTCGGGCATTCCGTTGGCTTTCGGTCCCTGAAAGCGGACAACGACGATGACGTCATCCGTGAACTCACCCGCCTTGAACGCTGCTTTGACCTCTTCCTGGTCATGGAAAACACGTACCGGAGCTTCGACCACCTGATGCTCGGGCGCGACAGCAGATACCTTCATGACAGCGGTGCCCAGATTTCCGGTCAGGCGCGACAAGCCGCCTGTGGGCTGGAACGGATCCTTGGCCGGGCGCACGATCTTTTCGTTCAAGCTGTGTGCAGTGCCTTCTTCCCAGACCAGTTCACCATCTTTCAGCTTTGGCTCTTTGGTATAGTTGTGCAGACCCTGCCCAGCGACCGTCAGCGTATCGGGATGCAGCAGGCCGTCTTCAAGCAACGTGCCGATGCAATAGCCAAGGCCCCCCGCGGCATGGAAATGGTTCACATCGGCCAATCCATTCGGATAGACCCGCGCGACCAGCGGGACCACGGCGGAGATGTCCGAGAAATCCTCCCAATCCAGAACGATACCTCCGGCACGTGCCATGGCGATCAGGTGGATCAGCAGGTTCGTGGACCCTCCGGTTGCCATCAACCCGACGATACCATTCACAAAGGCGCGTTCGTCCAGCACCTGACAGACCGGCGTATAGTGATTACCCAGCGCGCTAAGTGACAAGGCACGGCGCGCGCCTTCTTCGGTCAACGCATCGCGCAAAGGTGTATTCGGGTTGATGAAGCTGGAGCCAGGAAGATGCAGGCCCATAAATTCCATCAACATCTGGTTGGTGTTGGCGGTTCCGTAAAAGGTGCAGGTGCCCGGCCCGTGATAGGCGGCCATTTCCGCCTTCATCAACGCGTCACGGCCGACTTCTCCGGTGGCAAACTGCTGACGAACCTTGGCCTTTTCGTCGTTCGGCAGGCCGCTTGTCATGGGTCCTGCAGGCAGGAACACGGCGGGCAAGTGACCAAACGCCTGCGCGCCGATGACCAGACCCGGCACGATCTTGTCGCACACCCCAAGGAACACGGCGGCGTCATACGTGTTGTGGCTGAGCGCCACTCCAGTGGCCAGCGCAATAACATCGCGCGAGAATAGCGACAACTCCATCCCCGCTTCGCCCTGCGTGACGCCATCACACATGGCGGGAACGCCGCCTGCGACCTGCGCCGTGCCACCCGCCGCACGGATCGCGTCACGGATCAGCGCCGGATAGCGTTCGAAAGGCTGATGCGCCGAGAGCATGTCGTTATAGGCGGTGACGATGCCCAGATTGCCAGCCGTTCCAGTTGCCATGGATTGCTGATCTTCACCCGCCCCGGCATAGGCATGAGCCTGACCGCTGCAGGATAGATGCGCACGGGCTGGCCCTTTGGACTTGGCGTGTTCCATCCTCTCAAGATGCGGGCCGCGCAATTCGGCGCTGCGGTCGATGATGCGCCGGGTGACGTCGGTGATGACGGAATGTACCATGATTACCCTCCGATCTGACGCCAACGGCGTCCATCGCGATGCATCAGCATCAATGCTTCTTCCGGCCCTGAACTGCCCTGATCATATTTGGCTGGCCGGTCACCCCGATCTTCCCACCCCTGAATGATGGGATCGACCCAGGCCCAGGCGGCCTCGGCTTCGTCACCGCGCATGAACAGGGTTTGATCACCCCGGATCACATCCATTACCAGCCTCTCATAAGCATCCTGAGCACGCGCATCCGTGCCCAGCGCCTCGGCGAAGCTCATGTCCAGCGACACATCTGACAGGCGGAATCCACCGGGACCGGGGTCTTTGATGGTTGTGCGCAATGTGATGCCTTCGTCGGGCTGCAACCGAATGACCAGAACGTTGCCACGCAAGGGGCCTACGTTGGGAAAAATAGTATGCGGTGGATCGCGGAAGAACACGGCAATTTCGGATTCGCGTGCGCGCAGACGCTTTCCAGTCCGCAGATAGAACGGCACTCCGGCCCAACGCCAGTTACCAAGATGCACCTTTAGGGCGATATAGCTTTCGGTGCGGCTGGCCGGGTTGCCGACATGATCCAGATAACCGTCCTCTCCCTGATCAGCCCGATATTGGCCCCGCGCGATGTCCGAGGGGTCCACGGGTTCTAACGCCTCAATAACCTTGACCTTTTCGTCGCGCACCGCATTGGGCGAAAACTTGGACGGAGGCTCCATCGCGGTCAGGCACAACAACTGAACAAGATGGTTCTGCACCATATCGCGCATAGCGCCAGACTGGTCGTAGTAAGCCCCCCGCCCTTCAACACCTACGGTTTCCGCAACTGTGATCTGAACATGATCAACATGGGTCGAATTCCAAAGCGGCTCGAACAGGGAATTGGCAAAACGCAGGGCCATAAGGTTCTGGACGGTTTCCTTGCCCAGATAATGGTCGATGCGATAAATCTGATGTTCTTCAAAACAGGCACGCAACCCTTCATTCAGGGCCTTGGCAGAAGCCAGATCATGACCGAACGGTTTTTCCACCACAATTCGGCTGTCCGGTGTTGCCAGCCCGTTATCATTCAACCGCTGTGCAATGCCGGAAAACAGGCTGGGGCCTACAGACAGATAGAACGCGCGCACCACGTCGGGGCGCAATTTTTCAGCAAGGTCTGCCCACCCTGAGTCACCCAGCGCATCAACAGGGACATAGTCGACCCGGCTAAGGAACCGGTCCAATACATCCTGTTTGAACCCGGGGGCATATTTCTTCATGGATGCGCGAATCTGCTCTCGAAATGCATCACTGTCCATGTCCGACCGTGCTGTTCCGATGATACGGGCCTCTTCGGGCATTTGGTCCACTTCAAACCGGTGATACAGACCCGGCAAAATCTTGCGCTGCGCCAGATCGCCCGTTGCGCCGAACAACACAAGGTCGAACGGATTTACCGGTATTACGCGTGAAACCATCTGCAGGCTCCTTCAGTTGTCACTGGCACATCGTTTTGCCACACCAGTAATGTTATCGCTAACATTCAACGCGGGAGTATAAAAAACCATACTAAGAATCAACACTGGATTTGAAAAAAATTTCAAAATCTACGACTCGGTCACCCTTGGTTTCGCAGCCACTCCATCACAGCCGGACGAACGGATTGCTCACCCCGGTGACGCGCATCGGCAATGATCTTCCGCAGCGATTGCAAGTCGGCGCGCAACAACACGCTTTTGACAGGCCCGATCGAGGCAGGCCGCATTGACAACGAACGGATACCCATGGCTGCCAGACACAACGCCTCAACCGGGCGGCCCGCGTCTTCGCCACAAAAACTCAGCGGTGTATTCGATATGTTGCAGCGCTCGACAATACGTTCGATGAAACTGAGGAAGCTTACATTCAACGTATCATACCTGCGGCGCACCAGTTCATTTTCTCGGTCAGCCGCGAAAAAGAACTGCTTCAGATCGTTTCCCCCAATCGAGACAAAATCCACCTCATCATAAAATTTTTGAGGGGCAAAGCCCAAGGACGGGGTCTCAAGCATTGCGCCAACTTCTATTCTTTCGGGCAGGACATGCCCCAGCCGCTTTTCGCGTTCGATGGTCTTGTTGACCTCCCAACGCGCCTCGCGAAACTCATCCGCCTGCGCCACAAACGGGAACATCAGTGTCAGGGGGCGCCCGTTCGCTGCGCGCATCAGGGCCTGTAACTGCATCCGCATTACGCCGCGCTTGTCCAGACCGACCCGGATCGCACGCCACCCCAATGCAGGATTGGGTTCTTCTACGTGTTTCATGTAGGGCAGAACCTTGTCCGAGCCGATATCCAGCGTTCGGAACACCACTCGTTTTTCCCCGGCCGCGTCCAGAACTCGCTGATACTGGGTTACAAGTTCCGACCGCTTTGGCATCTGGTTTCTGATCAGGAACTGCAACTCGGTCCGGAACAGGCCCACGCCCTCGGCTCCGGAATTGTCCAGCGAAGGCAGGTCCGCCATAAGACCGGCATTCATCACGAGATTGATGCGCTCACCATCCCGAGTGACCGTCGGAGTATCCCTGATCGAGGCATATCGCTCCTGCGCCTTTGCCTGCATCGCAATCTTGTCACGAAACGCACTGACGACCGTGTCTTCGGGCCGCAATTGAACGGTGCCCTGATCCCCATCCACAAGAATATGGTCACCGTTCAGCGCCTCGGTCGTGATCCGGCCGACATGCACCACCAAGGGAATAGCCAGCGCGCGGGCAACAATCGTCGCGTGGCTGCCGACTGATCCTTCCTCCAGCACGATCCCCTTCAGAGATCGGCCATATTCCAACAGATCGCCGGGGCCGATGTTACGGGCAATCAGGATCGGATCAGGTGGCAGGTCCGCCCCGTTGGTGTTGCCCTGCCCAGTTAGAATACGCAGCAAGCGGTTGCTGAGGTCGTCCAGATCGGCGAGCCTCTCGCGCAGATAAGGGTCGGTAACCTGCCCCATCCGCGCACGCGCTTGTGACTGTTCCTTTTCAACCGCAGCTTCGGCACTCAGGCCACGGGCAATGTCCTCTTCCATCCTGCGCATCCAGCCCTTGGAGTTCGCAAACATCCGGTAGGCTTCCAGCACTTGTAACTGCTCGGTGTCGCCGTCCTTGGAAATCTCAAGCATTTTGTCGACGCCCACGCGCAGTTCCTCGACCGCTTCGGCCAGACGCTCACGCTCTCGATGGGGGTCTTCGGCGATGGGGTTGGTGACCACAACGCGTGGCTCGTGCAGCCAGACATGCCCTTCGGCGGAACCTTCCTGCGCCGGACCACCGGTTAGCTGCACAGATTGCTGGTGGCGGGGGGACAGGGCGGCGCCCTCACCCACGAACGCCCCCAGCTCGGTCATTTCGGCCAGAACCATGGCGACCACTTCCAACGCGTAAACCTCATCCGCCGAGTATTCGCGCGCATCGCGGGATTGCACGACCAGAACGCCCAGCTTTTCACCCAGACGCTGAATGGGCACCCCCAGGAAAGACGAAAACCGTTCTTCGCCCGTTTCGGGCATGTAACGGAAACCCTTGGCAGCAGGCGCATCCGGTGTGTTCACGATCTTGCCGTACTTCGCGACGCGCCCCACAAGCCCCTCACCCATGCGCATACGGGTCTTGTGAACCGCCTCGGGCGACAGACCTTCGGTCGCGCAGAGTTCAAGAGTATCCTCATCCCGGAACAGGTAAATCGAGCACACCTCGGCCCGGATACTGTCAGCGATCAGATGAGTGATCCGGTCAAGACGTTCCTGACCGGCGGCTTCGTTCGCCATCTCTTCGCGCAGCCGCCCCAGCAGCTTGCGGGATTCTGTTTCAGTGCCGTCCGCCATGGCCCACCCAAATTAGTGCGTCAGGCGAGACCCTTGGCAGAAAATGCTCAGGCCGCCTTGTCCAGTTCAAAGGCATCATGCAGTGCCTGAACCGCAAGTTCCATGTATTTCCTGTCCACAAGGACGGAAATTTTAATCTCAGAGGTTGTGATGACCTTAATGTTGATCCCCTCATCCGAGAGTATCTTGAACATTTTTGCCGCCACGCCGGATTGCGACCGCATCCCGATCCCCACGACCGAGACCTTGCAGACGTCTTCATCCGCGACCAGTTCGGTGTAGTTCAACTCGCCCGCGTCCTTAATCGCCAGCAATGCTTTTTCCGCCCGCGCCACCTGATCGGTCGGGCAGGAAAAGGTCATGTCCGTGCGCCCCTCATCAGAGATGTTCTGCACGATCATGTCCACGTTCACGCCTTCATCGCTGAGCGCAGTAAAGATGATCGAGGCGATGCCGGGGCGGTCGGCCACGGACACGACAGTCATCTTGGCTTCGTCACGGGAATAGGCAACACCGGCCACAACATTGGATTCCATGATATCCTCCTCATCGACGACCAGTGTACCGGTCTCGTCGGATTGTTCTTCGAAACTAGAAAGAACGCGCAGTTTCACCTTATAGCGCATCGCCAGTTCCACCGAACGGGTCTGCAAAACCTTGGCCCCCAGGGAGGCCAGTTCGAGCATTTCCTCAAACGAGATTCGATCCAGCTTGCGCGCTTTTTCACAAATGCGCGGGTCGGTGGTATAGACGCCATCCACATCGGTGTAGATATCGCAACGCTCGGCCCCAAATGCTGCGGCAAAGGCCACAGCCGTAGTGTCCGACCCACCACGGCCCAGCGTGGTGATACGCCCTTCGGGGCTGATACCCTGGAACCCGGCGACGACGGCGACTTTCATACCCTCGTCGAATTTCTGGGTCAGGTTCTCGGTCGGGATTTCCTCGATCCGGGCCTGACTGTGGGCGCTGGTCGTCATCAGCGGAACCTGCCAGCCCTGCCAGCTGCGCGCCGGAATATCCATTTCCTGCAACGTCAGAGCCATCAAACCTGCGGTGACGTTTTCGCCCGAAGACACAACCGCATCATATTCGCGTGCATCAAACAGCGGAGATGTTTCGTTCACCCAGCCAACCAACTCGTTGGTTTTGCCTGACATGGCCGACACGATGACAATCACATCATATCCCTTGGCCACTTCAACGCCGATGCGTTTCGCCGCGCGGCGAATGCGGTCCAGATTGGCGACCGACGTGCCGCCGAATTTCATCACGAGTACGGGCATGGGGGCTAGTGTCTCCGCGCCTTGGAATTCAGGTTTCGTGCGTCTTATGTCAGGGGGGGCCCAAGGGCAAGTGTTCAAAACCGTTTAGGTCCTTGCGCTCGATCGCTTTACATCGGATCACGGGGGTGTCAGCTTGCCAACATCAGATTTACCAAGGGGTTCCCCATGCCACGTTTCGTCTTCGCTTTAGCTGTCCTTGCAACGCCCGCGCTAGCACAGGAAACCACTCTGGCCGGAACCGACGGCAAGAACTCTTTGGGCACCATCCCTTGCGCGACCATTGCAGGCGACGCCCTGCGTAGCTGCAACGCCGAGCTTAGGCGCCGTGACGATGGCGGTGCAACGCTGGCGGTAGGCATGGGCAATGGCGAGGTGCGCAACATCTATTTCACGGATGGCATCCCGGATTCGACCAATTCAACCGCCAAGCTCAGCTATGAAACGCGGGGCGACATCATGGTCATTTTTGTTGAGCCGGGAGAGGTGTACGAACTCCCCAAAGCCGCTTTGAATAATTAGTAATCGTGCGGCTGACCTTCATAGGTCTCAAAACATCCCGAAGTATCCAGAGACAGGGCTGCAAAACGGTCAACCAGACCATCCGCAGCCTCATCTACCGTGATCGCAGCCGCAGCACCGCCCATATCCGTCTGTACCCAGCCCGGATGATATATACCCACAGCAATCCCGTCGCCGCGCAGGTCTGCGGCAAGGTTACGCCCCAGATTGAGCGCGGCCGCTTTCGACGCGCGATAGATATAGCTACCTCCCGGTGCTCGCGTATGTGACGCCATTTGCGAGGACAGGATCGCGATTTTGCCTTGCGATGCGCGAAGATTGGGCAGCAAAGACTGAACGGTCAGGAAAACACCGGTCACATTCGCCGCAAATGTCTGCGCCCACATCTCGGCGGGATAACCATCAATGCGTTCCGCCTTGTCCAGATACACTCCGGCATTGCAGATCAAAAGGTCAACAGGCTGATCGCCCAATTGCGCAGCCATATCCGCATGGTGACCGGTGTCGGTCACATCCAGCACCACCTCGGCGCTGCCGTCCCGAGCGGTTCCTGTCACGTCATGGCCCTGCGCCCGATACCGGCCGGCAAGTGTCTTTCCGATGCCCCGGTTGGCTCCGGTAATCACGATATGCATGATCAGTTCGTCTTTCGGCTGGGCATGAAAAGAAGCGGTGCGACCGGCACCCCATCTTCGATCAGGGCTTTGGCCTCTTCCGGCTTCGCCTCGCCATAGATCGACCTCTCTGGTGCGTCGCCCAGATGCATTTTCCGGGCTTCGCTTGCAAAGTCCTTGCCGACGTAATCCGAATTTTCTTCGACCTTGCGCCGCAACTCGCTCAGAGCCTGCTCAACCTCCGGGGTCGGGCTGGTCATGTTCACGGCGTCTTCGGATGGGGCCGCCGTTTCGGTCCGTGCCTCAACACTGCGGGCAGAACGAACGCGCGGGGTCATGATCGCCTTCTCAACCTGCGCATCGCCGCAAACAGCACAGGTCATCATACCGGCGGCTGCCAACTTGTCGTAAGCTGTGGCCGACTGAAACCAACTATCAAAGGAGTGTCCCTTGCTGCACTTCAACGCGTATTGAATCATGATCCATCCAAAGTTCGATTGCAAAATAGATACTGACCCGCAAGCCAATAGCAAGGGTCGTTAAACCCGCGTCAGTGTGCAAACAGGGCTACCTTGCGTAACAATTGGGCAAGATCAGGTGAACGAACCCGACTGGCAGCCTTTTGCGGCGATAGCCACGCGCGCTGACGCTCATGGCATTCAGGATAAAACGCCGCCGTGGAACGGACCAAAAGCGGAAACACGTCCACCACACATAACACCGGCCCTTTCCGGCGCCGGTTTTTGTAATACAAGAAATTTCCGATCACGTCGGGCGTGCAGTCGCCGATTGCCCCCGCCTCTTCCCACGCTTCCTGTCGCGCCGTGGCTGACGGCGATAATCCATCAATCAGCCCACCCTTGGGTATGATCCAACGGCCTGACTTGCGCGTTGTCACAAGCAGGACCTCAGGGCCGTTTTCCAGAACACGATAGCACAAGGCAGCCGACTGCCTTTTGACCGGACCATGTCCGGTGAGTTGTTGATTTTGCTTCCAAAGCCTGTGCTCGATCACGCTTTGCCGCCCGTCGTCTGCCTCCGTCTCCGCAAGCCCCTTTGCGCTTTGACGCTTATTTGGTGGGACTTGGCAACAACCCTACCACATGAAGTGTTTTATTCCAAGCACTTACGGGAAATTACATACGAGCCGCCAGCTTTCGGAGCAGATCATCATGCGGAATGTCGGCATCCAGCGCCAAACGCCGCAAGCCAAAATGAACACGCGCAATCTGTTGGTAATACCGGGTGTAGACAAAATTTGTCCCTCCCCCCGCAATCGCCCCCAGAACAGGAACAGACTGCGCTGCCAACTTCTGTCCCAAGACAACGGACAATTTTGGCGCAACAGCAGCGATCAACCGCTGCATCGCGGGTCCCGTCAGGGTCAGCCGTACCGAGAAAAAACCAAGATCCGCGCCATCGTCAAAAGACAGCGGACCAGCAGCGGACAATACGCGGACACAGTCGAATTTCACGCCATCCTCCGAAGGATTAAAACCCTCTTGCGCTGCGGCACCCTGAATGGCCCGCAATAACATGGTGGTTGTCGCTGGCAGTTCCATCAATGCGGTTGAAACGCCGCCAATCCCTCCGGCCGCACCCATCGCCGTTGTCAGCGCCGTGTTGACCCAAGGCCGCTGATCCGGCACCGCCCGACGAGAGCTTTCCGCCGCATGCATGGCCATCCAAAGCGCCTGCTCAGTTGCCCCTGTCAAACCTTGCCTGACGGACGCAGGCAATTGTTCCAACAGGGATTCAGCCGATCCCCCGAGGCTGTTCAACAACTTGATACCTGGCCCACCGGCAGACTTGTAGTAGCGGGCCAAGCGGTCAAGTTCGGCTTCTGCATCCAGTTTTTCGACAAGAACCACGTCCTGCATACGTTCCCTCCTGCCCTAAAAACATTGGAATTTAGCTTTGCAAATTCAATAGCTCAGCGCGTCCAACGTGTAACAGGACCGCTCACGCCACGCCAAACGCCCGGTTCCAACTCTGCGCCCAATACACGGTCAGGGTTGGTAGGGGGCGGCATTTCCACCCCATTCAGACGCGAGAATCCAAAGCGCGCGTAATATGGGGCATCTCCGACCAACATAACCCTCTGCCAGCCCTTGTCGCGCCCGGCCTGCAACCCTTCGTGGATCAGAAAACCGCCAAGGCCCTCTCCCTGATGGGTCGGGTGAACTGCGACGGGGCCCAACAGCAATGCGTCGTGACCTCCCACATGCACGGGCCAAAACCGGATCGCGCCCGCCAGAATACCCTGCGCGTCGCGTGCCACCAAGGAAAGTCCCGAAACCGGCGGGACATCATCGCGCAGCCGATAAGACGACAGCGCCTCGCGGCCAGGCGCAAAACACAGGTCATAAAGCGCCTCGACCTCCCACCAATCGTCCGGCTCTTCCGGCCTGATCCCGAATTGCTGCACGCCTGCCCTCTTTTCCTTGCTGGAATTTGGCCTAACACTTCGTTACGCCTTGGGCAAATGCTTGGAGACCACATGTTCTATCGCCCCGAAGACGGCCACGGCCTGCCACATAACCCCTTCAATGCCATCATAACCCCGCGGCCCATCGGATGGATTTCTTCGCGAGACGTCGACGGGATAAACAACCTTGCGCCCTACTCGTTCTTTAACGGGGTTGCCTACACGCCCCCGCAGGTGATGTTCGCAACAACGGGCACAAAACATGATCAGGATGGTGGAAAAGACAGCGTCGCGAATATCGAGGCTACAGGGTTCTTCTGCGTCAATGTGGTTGCTCATGCACACAAAGACGCAATGAACGCCAGCTCAGCCGGGCTCGCGAAACACGTTGACGAATTCGAGCACGCAGGACTTACACCGATAGAGTGCGAAACGATCCCTTGCGCCCGTGTTGCGGACGCGCCTGCGGCGTTGGAATGCAAGCTCACCCAAATCGTGACGCTCCCCGGCGAGGCAAATCGCGTTGTGTTTGGGGAAGTTACCGGAATCCACCTGCGCGACGATTGTCTGAAAGACGGACTGTTCGATGTCACATCCTTCCAACCCCTGGCCCGGCTGGGGTATCGCGACTATTCGGTGGTCACCGACCTTTTCTCGCTGAATCGACCGGATGACTGAACGCGCAACAAGGGGGCTCTGCCCCCGCCGCCCTTGCAGGGCGACTCCCCCGGGATATTTCTAGCCAGATGAAGCGGGGGATCCGTACTTCATCTGGCTAGAAATATCCCGGAGCGCGAGGCAGAGCCTCGCAGAAGACTCAGTGACCGCCCAGAATTCCAGTTCGGACAGAATAGTCTACTGCGATTTCGTAATCCGGGTCATCGTCGCTATCGACCATCAGGTGACCTGCCTTGTTCAGCAGTTTGTGACAGTCGCGGCTGAGATGGCGCAGCATCACGCGCTTGCCGGCTGCCTCGTATTTGGCTGCGATGTTCTCGATGGCCTGCAATGCCGACTGGTCAACGACACGGCTTTCGGCAAAATCTACAATGACCGTTTCCGGGTCATTTGGAACATCGAACAGTTCGACGAACCCATCGGAAGACCCGAAGAAAAGCGGGCCCTGGATTTCATAGACCTTCGCACCTTTTTCGGTTTCGGATTCACGGGTGATAGCATGAATGCGCTTTGCGTTGTTCCAAGCGTAGGCCAGAGCCGAAACAATGACGCCGACGACAACAGCCACGGCTAGGTCTTCCATAACCGTAACAACAGTGACCAGAACGATGACGAATGCGTCCATCAGCGGCACCTTGCGCATGATATTGAACGAGTTCCAAGCGAAGGTACCGATCACAACCATGAACATCACACCTACCAGAGCCGCAAGCGGGATCTGCTCAATCAGGGGTGAGGCGAACAGGATGAAGACCAACAGGAACAAGGCCGCAGCGACCCCGGCGATACGTGTGCGGCCACCAGATTTCACGTTGATCATCGACTGGCCAATCATCGCGCAGCCGCCCATGCCGCCAAAGAACCCGGTGGCGACGTTCGCGACGCCCTGAGCGATACACTCCTGCGATGCACCGCCACGTTTTCCGGTGATTTCACCGACAAGGTTCAGGGTCAGCAGGGATTCGATCAGGCCAATGGCCGCAAGAATGACAGCATAGGGCAGAATGATTTCAAATGTTTCCCAGTTCAGCGGGACCATCGGAATGTGGAAGGGCGGCAGACCTCCCTCAATCGACGCCAAATCCCCGACGCGCGGAACGTCCAGACCAAAACCGATCACCAGAGCGGCCACCACGACAATCCCCGCCAAGGGTGCGGGAACGACGCGGGTAATGCGTGGCATGATCCAGATCACCGCCATGGTCAGCGCCACAAGCCCCAACATGGTATAGAGTTGGAGGCCCGAGAGCCACTCTCCGCCGCCAACGCCATGGCCGGTGTTCTCCATTGTACCGGGCACTTTGAACTGGCCCAACTGCGCCAGAAAGATGACAATTGCCAGACCATTCACAAAGCCCAGCATGACCGGGTGCGGGACCAGTCGGATAAACCGGCCCCAGTGCATAGCCCCGGCAATCATTTGCAGAATGCCCATCAAGACCACCGTCGCGAACAGGTATTCCACCCCATGTTCAGCCACCAGCGCCACCATCACAACGGCCAAAGCACCAGTCGCACCTGAAATCATACCGGGTCGGCCACCGATCAGCGCCGTGATCAGGCCCACCATGAAGGCCGCGTAAAGCCCCACCAGCGGGTGCACGCCGGCGACAAACGCGAATGCCACCGCCTCGGGAACCAAAGCCAACGCGACCGTAAGGCCGGACAACAGCTCAATCCGCAACCGCGAGACCGTTAGACCCTCGTCCGGCACCCAACGCAGGTCGGGTTTTGCAATTCGAGAGGCAAAGCTTGCCAGCATAGCTCGGGGCATTGGATGGTCCTGTCGGTCTGATCTGTTCGCGCGAAAGGGGTCTTCTACCCGGCATTGCCCCGCAAAGCCACCGCGTCCAGTGGGAGGCTGGTATGCGCCAGGCGCATATCAGGTATCTCGCAAAGTCGTGAATTGAACAGTTGAACCACCGCAGGCACCTATGCGGCATGCGATGGTTGATCCTTTTCCTACTGGCCCCGATCACTGTGCTTGCACAAGACCTGCAGGGCAATGACACTGCCAGCAATTGGCGTGTAACGCATTTCGAATCCCACGGCGTTTGGAATTCGATCTGCGATGAACGCGAAGAATACGGTGCCTTGAAACAGCGGTGCTACATCCGGCGCGCCGAGGTCTTTTCCTATCGCCCAAATTTCGGGGCGCAGTACATATTCATCACACCGGCCCCCGACGGCGTGGAAATCGAGTTTGGTATTGAACCGGGTACGCTGTTCTCGCACTCGGGCTTTCGCATTGATCGAGAACAGGGCGTTGCTTGGCGTACGCGCAGGCCGGGCTGCCTGACTGGGCTTGGCTGCACGTTCAAAGGGCCGCGCGCAGATGAAATCGTTCGGGCGATGCTGGAGGGCGTTGAATATCGCTTTGTTTTCCGCGACCGGCACGGGCAGGCGCAGGACCTGACTTGGCCGTTGCAAGAATTCGACGCAGCCTGGCAGGATTTTCAACAGCAGGCGCAAGCTCGTAACCTGTTGACGTCACAGCATTAGGCATTCCCTCTTGTCAATCAGAACGACACAGCCCACAAATCCAGATGCAGCCACCTCAACCGGAGAATTCACGTGACCCAAACCAAGATTGCAGTCATTGGCGGATCAGGCATCTACGACATCGACGGGCTGGAGAATGCCGAATGGGTCACCGTTGAAACCCCTTGGGGTGACCCTTCAGATCAAATCCTGACCGGATCGTTGTGTGGCGTGGGCATGGCATTTCTGCCCCGTCACGGGCGGGGTCACGTTCATTCGCCAACCGATGTGCCTTATCGCGCCAATATCGACGCGCTGAAACGTCTGGGCGTGACGGATTTGATCTCGGTATCTGCCTGCGGGTCGTTCCGCGAACAAATGGCGCCGGGCGATTTCGTGATCGTCGATCAGTTCATTGATCGGACCTTTGCACGAGAAAAAAGCTTCTTCAGTTCGGGTTGCGTCGCCCATGTCAGTGTCGCCCACCCGACCTGCCCGCGCCTGTCGGATGCGTGTGAAACAGCAGGCAAGGCCGCTGGTATCAATATCCATCGCGGCGGAACCTATCTGGCCATGGAAGGACCGCAATTCTCGACCCTGGCAGAATCCAAGATGTATCGGGAACAGTGGGGCTGCGATGTGATCGGCATGACCAACATGCCCGAAGCCAAACTCGCGCGCGAGGCCGAGCTTTGTTATGCATCAATCGCGATGGTCACTGACTATGACAGTTGGCACCCCGACCATGGTGAGGTCGACGTGACATCAATTATCGCAACGCTGACAGGCAATGCCGAGAAAGGCCGCGCGTTGGTCAAAGGTCTGCCGAACCTGCTGGGGGCCCAGCGCGCACCATGTCCGCACGGATGTGACCGGGCACTGGAATACGCCATCCTAACTGCGCCTGACAAACGCGACCCGGCGTTGCTTGCCAAGCTGGATGCCGTTGCCGGGCGCGTGCTCTGACGCTTATTGCGCCAGCGTTTGCTGAACTTCATCCCACAGCCCGTGGGACCAAAGGTCGTTATGGCTGCCCTCCGGGATAACGTGAAGCTGCGCGGTGTCGCCTGCCATGTCAGCCAGTGCCTGACCGTGATGCAACGGAACCGTTTCATCTTCTGTTCCGTGAAAGATCAGGGTGGGCACGGTAACGCGGTCGATTAAGTCTCGGGTCGCGAACTGATCTTTCATCAAAAGAGAAACCGGAAGGAACGGATACCGTTCTGCGGCCACGTCGACAGTTGCAGTAAATGGTGCCTCCAACACCAAGAGTTTCGCATTGGGACGCTGTTCCGCCACGGCTGCGGCAACACCCGTGCCAAGGCTTTGGCCATGCAGCACGACATCCGCGCCCTCGCCCGCCAATTTGTCGTACATCTGGATTGCGTCCGCTATCAGCGCAGGCTCGGACGGCTCGCTCTCGCTGCCGGGATAGCCGCGATAGCTGGGGGCGAACAGACCAAAGCCGCTATTGAGAATCTCGCGCATGCGATCCGCACGATCCCCCAAATTTCCGGTCTGGCCATGAAAAAACAGGACCGTCGGCGCGCCTTCTGTTGCCGGAGGCGCGCTCCACGCTGTCAGGACTGCGCCGTCTGCCATCGGGAGTGAGATCACATCCACATCCGCCAGACCGACTGCGCGGGGCTCTGGCAGGTCTCCGTCCGGCTTGAACAGCAGAGATTGCTGGTTGAGGTACATATACCCAACGATGCCAGCGTAGACCGCTGCACCAAGGACGACCGCCAAAATCAGAACGCTCTTGAATACTGCGGACCTTCCCTCGCGCTTGAACACAGTCGCGGTTTCGTTGTGCGTGTCGGTCATTGCTCTCCTCCCGGTTAGGTGCCGGATGATCTGAGTTTGGGGGAGCTGCCGCTCGTTTCAAGGTTCAGGCGCGCGGCTTAATGCAATCTTTAGACTGTTGCCGATACGCCAGACGCCCGGCCAATTCGCAGTCAACCATTGAAACTGCGTAGCTGACCTCCCGATTTGTTTACTGACCGCAGCCCCAGTTGCGCCACAAAGTTGCGACAAGCAGGGGCTGTTGAGGCAAGGACAGACATGAAACGACTAGACGCATTGGACGCCGCTCGCTTTTTTGCATTTTGCGGCATGGTATTGGTGAATTTCCGCATTGCTGCGCAGGTTGCGCCCGGCAATGGTTGGGCATCCACCTTTGTCGATGCGCTGGAAGGACGCGCGGCGGCGCTGTTCGTCATTCTTGCCGGGGTAGGCGTGGGTCTGTCCAGCGTCCCGGTTTCTGCGCTGCTGCGGCGTGCTGCGTTTCTGTTTGTGCTGGGCCTGATCAACATGGCCGTGTTCGATGCCGATATACTGCATTTTTACGCGCTGTATTTCGTGGTGGGCGCTGCGTTTCTGACCTCGACAACACGCGGCCTATGGGCAGGCGCTCTTGTAATCGTCGGTTTGGCATCCGCGGCGAACCTCGTATTCGACTATGATCGCGGGTGGGATTGGGCCACGCTGACATATGCAGACCTTTGGACAATGTCGGGGTTCTTGCGCAACACGCTGTTCAACGGCTGGCACCCCGTTCTTCCTTGGGCCGCGTTCCTTTTGATTGGAATGGCGATCGGTCGGTCAGAGCTAAACACAATCTGCATTCAGCATCGTCTGATCATGTGGGGGTTTGGTACGGCAGTACTGGCTGCATTCCCTCAGATTCTGGTGTCTGACCCCGAACTTGCGACCTATCTGGGGACTGAGTCCATTCCGCCGGGGCCGTTCTACATCCTCGCGGGAAGTGGCACATCCTGCATGGCAATCGGGTTACTTTTGAAACTTTGGCCACTGATTGAAAAATCCGGTCTAGCCCCTGCCCTCACCACGCCCGGACGGATGAGCCTGACGCTGTATATGGCGCATATCCTGATCGGGATGGGCATTCTAGAGGCCGCCGGACTTCTGAACGGTTCGCTATCCGCGCTGCAAATCGTAACTTATGCGCTTGGGTTTTGCGCCGTGTCATCGGTTTTTGCGGTGATATGGGCGCGCAAATTCAAACGCGGCCCGCTTGAAGCGCTGATGCGCCGTGTTACCGAGCCTCGCCGGGCTTGACCTTCGCGCTTGGGCAAGGCTTGGTGTCACGACTGTCCCGAAAGGAACCCTCATGTCCCTAGAGCTTTGGCTGGCGTTTGTCGCTGCATCAACAGCACTGTTGCTGATCCCTGGACCGACTGTTCTGCTGGTTCTCAGCTACGCTTTGTCAAAAGGTCGAAGCGTCGCCGTTGCATCGGCCACTGGTGTGGCGCTGGGGGATCTTGTGGCAATGACGGCCTCGTTGCTTGGACTGGGCGCGCTGGTTCTGGCCTCAGCTACACTATTTTCTGTTCTGAAATGGGTTGGCGCGGCGTATCTGGTTTGGCTGGGGACAAAACTGCTGCGCAGCGCCCCGTCTGGCGGGCTGGAAACCGTGGAATCTGGGCGGGATGTCACGGCGCGCAGCGTGTTTGGCCATGCCGCCGCCGTCACCGCCCTGAACCCCAAGTCCATCGCATTCTTTATTGCGTTCGTGCCGCAATTTCTGCGCCCGTCAGAGCCTTTGGGCCCTCAGTTCGCAATTCTGATCGCCACCTTCGTGGGCTTGGCCTGGCTCAACGCGCTGGCCTATGCGCTGTTGGCTGATCGGTTGCGCGTTATGATCGGACGCGCGGGCGTCATCACCGCAATTACACGGTTCGGCGGATTGACATTAATCGGTATGGGTGTGGCGACCGCGATATTACGACGCCCGGCCTGACCCGTCAGTCGCTGGCGTTTTCCTTCATGAAGCCGCGAATGAACCGACGGATTTCCCGTGCGGCCGACGTATCCAATTCCTTGCACAACTCGACAAAAGCGTCGCGTTCATCCTTATCCAGGCGCAAGACCAACTGACTGTTTTTCTTGGTAGAACCCTTGCCGTCTTTCTTTCCCACGCGCTTTGTCCCCATCAAAACCTTGATTCTTTAAGCGATGCATTGTATATACATAGCATAGAAGATGTAGTTATCGAGCAACTAACAACAAAATAGGATTATGGCAATGAACCTTCACGCAGCTCAGGCATTTCTGTTGCGAGATCAGCGTAACTGGCGCAAACCTCACCTCTCGTGGCTGCCTGCCGCATTGTATCGTTATTACGGGTTGCCGAACTCGGTTTCGAAAAACCGCAAGTAATGCGGCGGCAATCTTTTCTTGCATGACCGATGCCAATGGGCCAAACAGCCCAGCGTGTTTTCACGCCAAAGGGGTTGGACATGTCCAGAAACAAGTCGGTCAAGGATTACATACGAACAATCGTTGATTTCCCGCATGAAGGGATCATGTTCCGCGATGTCACGACGCTGTTTGCTGACCCTCGCGGGTTCCGCATGGCCATCGACCAGATGCTGCACCCCTATGCAGGCGAACAGATCGACAAGGTCGTCGGGCTTGAGGCACGCGGCTTCATTCTGGGTGGGGCAATCGCACACCAACTTAGCGTTGGCTTTGTGCCGATCCGAAAAAAGGGCAAGCTGCCGGGGACCACAATCAGCCAAGATTATAAGCTGGAATACGGCGAGGCGATTGTCGAAATCCACGATGATGCCATCCAGCCCGGCGAAAAGATCCTGGTTGTGGACGATCTTCTGGCAACTGGCGGAACCGCCGCAGCCGGTATCAAGCTGATCGAGCGGCTGGGCGGTGAGATCGTTTCGTGCTCGTTCATCATCGACCTTCCCGAATTGGGGGGCCGCAAAGTGCTGGAAGACATGGGTATGGATGTGCACGTTCTATGCGAATTCGAAGGGCTTTAGCGGTCAACCGATCACAGAATCGTGAGTGGAAACTTCAGCTCAGGCTGGCTTAGCGCCGGCCTGCCCTAGATCAACCCGACAAGATAGACATATTCAATGATCCTGTTTCGAGGGTTCACCGTACCCCTGTTGATGCCGCTGAAGGCATGCCAACAAGGGAAAGTCTATCATGTTTCGCAAACTCGCAATCGCTGGCGTAGCAAGCCTGTTCGTCTCATCAATCGCTTTCGCGGATGGTCACTCGAAAGACATCGTTGACACAGCCGTCGGTGCCGGCAGCTTTGAAACTCTTGTCGCTGCGGTTCAGGCGGCTGAACTGGTCGATACCCTGAAGGGCGAAGGCCCCTTCACGGTATTCGCGCCAACTGACGAGGCCTTTGCAGCCCTGCCCGAGGGCACGGTTGAAACCTTGCTCAAGCCCGAAAATAAAGACCAACTGGTTGCCATCCTCACCTACCACGTGGTTCCCGGCAAAGTCATGTCAGGGGACCTGTCCGATGATATGAAGGCCGCCACAGTCCAAGGCGGAGAGGTTACGATCGACCTGGACAATGGCGTCATGATCAATGACGCATCGGTCGTTCAGGCGGATATCGAAACGTCGAACGGCGTGATCCATGTGATCGACAAGGTCATTCTGCCCGACTCGTAATTACCTTCTAGCGGTCCGGGTGATCCCGGGCCGCTCTAACGTCTTCAACACCGCACCGGGGTTCATGATCCCTTTCGGATCAAGCGCCGCCTTTATGGCGCGCATCGCGTCCAGCTTGACCGGGTCTCCGTATCTTTCCAGATCCCCCACTTTCAGACGCCCTACGCCATGCTCCGCGCTCACGGATCCACCGAACGCGTGCACAAGGTCATGGACCGCGCCTTTGATTTCGACTCTCACCCCATCAAATTCTGATCGGTCACGTCCCTGCGTAGGGAAGACGTTGTAATGCAGGTTGCCGTCGCCCAGATGCCCAAAGCAGTTGATGCGAAAGCGACCTATCTTTTCGATCACACCCGCGCCTCTGCGAATAAACTCAGGTATCTCAGCGATCGGGACCGAGATATCGTGGCTGGACACCGACCCGATTAACCTGTTGGCCTCAGGTATATGTTCGCGAACAGACCAAAGGTCCATGCGCTGCGCTTCACTCTGTGCGATCACCGCATCCACAACTAAATTTCGCGCATCCGCTGCTTCATAGAGCGTTTCAAGTGCATCTGTTGGTGACTGTCCGGCAGACAACCCGACCTCGATTAATACAGACCACTCAGGATGCGCGGTGAACGGCTGTCGGATGTCGGACAAAACCTCGGACAGGAATTGCAAACCCTGGCGGTGGATCAACTCAAACGCGCTGACGCTGTCGCCCATCTGGTCTCGGGCCAAGGCCAGCAGATCAATCGCCGCTTCGGGTGAGGCCACCTGCACCATCGCAGTTCCAGTGGCTGCCGGACGCGGAAACAGCTTAAGCGATGCTGCCGTGATGATCCCCAGCGTACCCTCGGCCCCGATCAGCAGATTGCGCAGGTCGTACCCGGTGTTGTCTTTCCGCAGGCGGCTTAGGCCATTCCAAATCTCGCCGTTCGGCAAGACGGCCTCCAGACCCAGACATAGATCACGCGCATTGCCGTAGCGCAGCACATTGACCCCGCCCGCGTTGGTTGCAAGGTTCCCACCAATCCTGCAAGACCCCTGCGCCGCCAGCGACAGTGGAAAAATACGATTCTGACGCTGCGCAGCCAATTGAACATCTGCCAGAATTGCGCCCGCCTCGGAAATCATCAGATTTTCAGCAGGATACACGGCTCGGATGGCGGACATCCGCTCCAGCGAAACAAGCAACGGGGCCGGGCCGTCGGGCATGATCTGGCCACCAACCAGCCCCGTCCCGCCACCATACGGAACTACCGGTACAGTCGCCTCTGACGCCAACCGGACCAAAGTCGAAACCTCCTGGACCGACCGCGGCAGGGCCAACAGCCCGGCCTTACCGTGGAACCGGCGGCGAGGTTCCTCAACATATCGTTGGGATACGGGTCGCAGCACATCGTCACCCAAAGCGGCGCGAATGCGATGGGCAAAGGTATCATCTGCCGGTTGCAGTCTCATGCCCTTTCCATGCCCAAGCCGCGCCTGCGCCACAAGCCCTATTCCAGATCGATCAGGTATTGCGGCTCCAGAACAACAACGGTTGGCCGGTCGGGAAGTGTCTTCAAAGACACTGTAATTTCCGAAACCCCGTCCCGCTGCACAGGGAATTCATCGCGAATATCGACCAGAAACCGATCCAGCGAAAAGCCCGAAAACCAGTGCATCGGAATAATGACCGAGCTTTTCAACCGTTTCAGCACCTGGATCATATCCGGCAATGGCATGGTCGTACCACCATCCACGGCGGCCATTACCACATCCAACCTGCCCAGTGCCGCGAATTGTTCGTCTGACGGAACATGATGCAGATGACCCAGATGCCCGATGCACAGCCCTTCAACCTCGAATACGAAGATCGAATTGCCAAGTTCTTCGATACCACTATAGGCCGAGCGGATGTCGGTTGAGACATTGCGCACCAGCATCTCACCCAGATCAAGGTAATGGTCGATACCTTGCCCGAACTCTCCCCAACCGGGCAGAACGTACGGAATGGCTGGATCAGGATGAGCGGTCCAGTGGGTGCTGTGGGCGTGATTCATGGTGACAATGTCAGGAATCAGATCAGCACCGCCAATGAAGCCGGTGAAATCCGTCACCGCGTTCAATCCGCCCTGCGTCTGAATCAGGAAAGAGGCATGAGCGACATAGCTGATCCGAACCGAAAATTCGGGAACCGGGTCCTGCCACGAAGCCTTATGAACGTATTCAATTCCCGGCGCCGCATCGGCGATGGCAATACAGTGGCTGGGCCGCCGCTCCTGCGCCGCCGCCCCACCCGAGATCACCAACAATGCCGCTGCTACCGTCCAACGCATGACTTGATTGTAGCGCAAGCGTTCGCCAAGTCATGCCCCTTATTCTTCTGTTCAAAAATACTTCGGGGGAGGTGCCGCTTGCCGCGACGGGGGCAGCGCCCCCTACCCCGTTCGATCGGTACACTTCCCCTAACGTCGAGAAACCATCGCCCTTGAATGCGATCGCTAAGACAACGCCCCAAGCGCGAACGCCAAATTCTACCCTGAACGGCCAGTCGCCGCTGGATAGGCGGCAAGGGACGCTTCAACAGTGCCAGTCTCACTTATTCCGGAATTCCAGCTGCGCGTATTCGCTCATCAATCCTATCAGCATGACGGTTGTAGTTCCGGTTTTGCAGAAACAACGATCGGTATCTGCTGACCTAGGCGTCCGGCTCCCTTGCAAAAAGCTCACGCTTCGCCACAGCACACGCCTGCTCTTCACCAGCTTCGTGCAAACAAGTTACGAATTGGACGTATGTCGAGAAAATCGTCGGGTATTGGGCAAGTGCCGCGTGTCTGACGTCAGCGCCAATGGGACATTTTAGGTCGATTTGATAAGAGAGGGTTT